>CANQNI010000008.1 GCA_947625175.1 uncultured Eubacteriaceae bacterium
TAAAGAGGAACCTTAAAAAAAAGCCCCAGGAGTCTTGATAAGATTCCTGCGGCTGTTAGTACAGTCGCCCCTTTAATAAATGAACCTTTAGTATTATCGCTCATTTTAATCCTCAGCTATGCTCGGATACGGTCTTCGTACTTTTGAACTTTATATTCGTTTTCTAAACTGGTTGCATATTCTTCTAAAGGTGTTTCAATTTCATCGGGAATATCATATTTAGCACCTTTAGTAATATCTTCTTCGATTTTATCAAAATCTTCCTGTCCTTTTTCCTGTTTTAACTGGGTTAAAATTTCATCTTTAACTTCACTGAATTTTTTAACTTCGCCAGGTTTTTTATCATAAACATAAATAACATGGTATCCAAATTCAGTTTCAACAGGAGCAACAACAGTATTTGTATCAGCTTTAAAGGCTGCATCAGAAAATTCTGGAACCATTGTACCGTAATCAAAAGATCCTAAGTCTGTAGCTTCTTCTATTCCATCAACATCCTTATATTTATCAACTAATTTCTGGAAATCTTCTTTTGTTGTTATATCTTTAGCTTCATCATATATCTGATCAGCAGCATCTTTATCTTTGGTTAAGATATGCATCGCAGAAACTTCAGTTGTATCATACTTGCTAGAATTATCATTATAATATTTTTCAGCTTCTTCATCTGAAACTTGAGCATTCTTTTCGCAGTTATCCTGAATAGCTGTCTCTGCTGCATCTCCTTTAGCCTGGAATTCCTGATACTTATCATAATCTTTAGTTGTTAAGAAATAACTTTCTAAGAATTGATCTTTTTGGGAATCATCCTGGAAAAGATAACTATTTTGCTGTTCTAAAGATTCTTTAGCAGATTTTAATTCTTCATCAGATATATCAATTTTATTATCCTCACAATATTTAACGTTAGCATTAACCTTATCTATATTTTCGAAAATAGTTTTATTGGTTTCTTCCATTGATTCTTTATCAGTAGGCATGGCCTGTTGATTACTCATATAGTAATTAATTGCTTCGTTTGAAAGGAAGTACTCATATTCACCACGAGTTACATCCGTATCATTAATCTTTCCAACAGCCTTATCGAGAATTTTACTTGGATCCTTTTTAAAATCTTCTTCAAACTTGTCAGTAGTTTTAGAAGCTAATTCTTCAAGCTTATTATTTTCGATCATCCATTCTTTAAATTGATCTGGAGTAGAATAGTTATCTGTAAGAATTTTTTCATATAAATCTTCTCCTACTTCTTCCTGGAGATTAGTTATACTTTCTTCAGCATCCTTTTTGATTTTTTCTTCATCAACTTTTTCACCATCTTTTTCTGCTTTTAGGGCAAAAACATGTTGTTGTAAGATTGATTGATAGAGATTATCTTTTAAAGTTTTGAGTGAACTCCCTGTTGGCCACTGCTGGTCTCCAGATTCATAGTTCATTTGAACTAATGCCATGTAATTATTAAATTCACTTTTTTTAATGTCTTTCCCATCGATTGTCGCAATTACTTCAGCATTGTCTCTTTCAGGATTTACGTTAATTAAAATACATCCTGTAAATCCTGTTGTAATAAACAGAAGTAAAACAGCTACAAAAAATATCTTTATATATTTTTTCAAGTTTTGCCTCCTTGTAATTTATCCTTTGTATTATTTATTTGATCTAGAAAGTTAAATAGTTCTTTTAATAAATTGTTATCTTCTTCAGTTAATTCAAATAGCCAAGCTGGTTTACTTGGTTTACCAGCATTAGTTTTAAGATTTTTAAGTTCTATTTCTGATTTCTTAAAATATCGATTAAATCTGCTTCCCGCTTCTTTTGAGTTAAAGATAATTTTTACATCTCTATTATCTTGTCTAATCTGATTTATATTAAGGTAGGTTGAAATATTTTTTATCATAGAGATTAACATCAGATCTTGAACCTGTTGAGGAACCTTTCCAAAACGGTCACTAAGTTCTTCAATTAAATCTTCATAGTCTTCCCAGGTATGAAGTCTTGATATCTTTTTATATATATCATATCTAACTTCATCTCCTACAATATATTCCTTTGGAACATAAGCTTTTTTATTAGACTGAATAGAGGCTTCTGCTAATTCAGTTTCTTTAACCCCAGTTAATTTCTCATTAATAGCTTGTCTTAATATTCGGTTATAAAGTTCATAACCAATTTTAACCATATGTCCTGATTGCTGTTTACCTAATATATTTCCTGCTCCTCTGATTTCAAGATCTCTCATAGCAACTTTAAATCCTGAACCAAAAGCAGTGAAATCTCTTAATGCTTTTAGACGTTTTTTAGCATCTTCATTTAATTTTTGTTTTTTATGCGTTATATAGGTATAAGCCTGACGTTCACTTCGGCCAACACGGCCTCTTAACTGATAAAGTTGAGATAAACCAAAATGATCTCCATCTTCAACAATCATAGTATTAGCATTTCGAACATCCAGACCATTTTCAACAATAGTAGTAGCTACCAGAACATCATATTCTTTATTCAAGAAGCGAAGCATTACATTTTCAAGCTCTCTTCCACTCATTTGACCATGAGCATTAATGATCCTAGCTGATGGAACTAATTGTTGAAGTTCAGCGGTTACCTGATCAATATCATGAACTCTATTATGAATATAATAAACTTGACCATTTCGGTTAATTTCTCTTTCAATAGCATCCCGAATTACCGTCGGATTGTAGTTCATTACATAGGTTTGAATTGGTTTTCTACCTGATGGCGGCTCTTCTAAGACACTCATATCCCGAACATCAATTAAAGACATGTGTAAGGTTCGTGGAATTGGAGTAGCGCTTAAAGTTAAAACATCTATATTTTCTTTAATCTGTTTTATTCTTTCTTTTGAACGAACCCCAAAACGTTGTTCTTCATCAACAATAAGAAGACCTAAATCTTTAAATTCGACATCATTGGAGAGAATTCTATGAGTTCCAATTAATATATCAATCTCACCATTTTTTAATCTTTCTAAAACTTCATCAACTTCTTTTTTCGTTTTAAATCTATTTAATATTTCAATATTAATTGGAAAATTCTTAAACCGTTCAATAGCAGTCAGATAATGTTGTTGTGAAAGAACAGTAGTTGGAACTAATAAAGCAACCTGTTTTCCATCCATAACTGCTTTAAAAGCTGCTCTAAAAGCGACTTCTGTTTTTCCAAAGCCAACATCACCACAGAGCAATCGATCCATAGCAGTATTCTTTTCCATATCTTCTTTAATCTCAGCGATACTTTGAAGCTGGTCATCCGTTTCTTCAAATGGAAAAGCATCTTCAAACTGTTGTTGCCAAACCGTATCTGGTGAAAAGGCGTATCCTTCCATCTGTTGACGCGTTGAATAGAGCTGAATTAGTTCATCAGCCATATCCTCGGCCATTTTCTTTGCTCTGTTTTTAGTAGTACGCCATCTACTGGTTCCTATTTCGTTTAACGGAGGAGCTTCAGACTCACCATTTCCAATATAAACCTGTACGGCATCCATACCATCTACAGGAATATATAAAACATCAGCACCGGCATACTCTATCTTCATCATATCTTTAATCGTATCACCGAAATCAACTTGAGTTAATCCGGAATAACGTCCAATTCCGTAATCATCATGGACTACCAAATCTCCCTTTTTGAGATCAGTAAAACGATCAATCTGCTTGGTATCTTTTTTTCTTTTTCTCTCTCTTCGTTCCTTTTTAAAGAATTCAGATTCATTTAGGAAAACAATTTTATCCTGGGCTAATTCAAAACCTTCGGTTATCTCACCCATAGCAATTCGAACCCCAGGTTTTAGATTATCCTCACTTGTAATAAGTGGAATATTATAATCTTTTAAAAAGTTTTCAATTGTTTCTTTACCTTGTTCATTTTTTACAAAGAAACGAATGAAATATTCATGATTGACTCTATTTCTAATAAAATCAGCCAGTAATTTTGGTTGTCCTGCAAAATTTTCAATAATACGCGAATCCATGTCAATCGTTTTTTCTTTTCGCGTATTTGTCGTAAAAAGATGCAATTTCAATAATGGATATTCATTAATTCGTTTTACTAGTTGATTTATTGTAAAGTATCTTTGAATTTCATCCGGAAAAACCTCACCAGTTTCCCCCAGAGCCTGATAATCCGCTTCAACTTTATTATAAAATTCCTTAGCAATTTCAAGAGATTCATCCGGGGAAGCCCAAACTATTATTGGATCTTTTCCATCTGAACCATCTTTTAAATATTGCATATAATCAAAATCATTATTTGTAAAGGCAGCTAGAATACTATTAGAAACTAAAGTATTGTTTTCTAAAGTTTCTAAGCGTTCATCATAATTGGAATTATTTTTATATTTTGTAAATATTTTATGAAGTGCTTTATCTCTATCTTCCGAATTAATCCAGTCTTCACTTAAAGGAGTTAAAGTGGTCTGTTCGACTTCACTTAGGGAACGTTGAGTTAATTCATCAAAATAATTGATTGATTCTACTTCATCATCAAAGAAATCAATTCGAAGCGGTTCTGCTTCAGAAATTGGGAAAATGTCAATTATTTCACCCCGAACAGAAAACTGACCTACTGCTTCTGTTAAATCGGTACGTTCATAACCAAAATTAACCAGAGTATTTATAATGTCCTGATAATTATAAGTTTCCCCTTTTTTAATTTGTAAATAATTATCCTTTTGTTCTTCTGGATTGGGAAGTTTTTTAAATAGAGCCTCCAGAGGACATACAGTAAGTAAGGGACAATCATTTAAGGCTCTTTTTAACGCTTTTTCTCTATCCTGTAATTGAAAAAGTGAAAATGCATCTGACAAGAAAAGATGGGTCTGTTCTGGTGATAATAAAGAAATGTTCTTAATGAAACGACTTAAGATATAATATTTATCTCTGGCTTCTTTTTCAGTTGGAACAATATACAGAACATCTCTATTCTCTTGTTTGGCTTTCTCATAGACTAAGTAAGTAATAAACCCCTGAAGTCCACCTTTGACATTTGTCAGATTTACTTTCTTTTCTTTCTCAAGAATCGAATTGATATTACTAATGCTCTCTAACTTGTCAAGTTCATATAGTTTATCCATTTTATTATTTTTTATACTAAAAAGACTCAAAAATCCTAATTTATGCTTAAGATTTTTGAGTGTATATTACCATTACTAATAAAAGTTTAATTAAATTCTACTTTGCTGAAAGAATATTATAGTAATTTGCGTTAAAATTCAAGAAAAGAAATCGATTAAAAAAGAAACTGTTTGAAAGAATTAAAAAAATAAAATATTCTTTATTCTCTTAAATTATTTTAATCTTAAAGCTGATTTATCATTTTTATCCGACGTTATACTGCAAAGGCGCAAACGGCTAAAGTTTAAATTACTAATTTTAAGCACTATTTATACTATTATCCCTCATTTCTGATTTTCCCGAAATTGCCCATTGTAGATTTTTGTCGCATAATATTTTATTTATGTAATTTAATACTATTATTTTCCATATTAAATTTGAAAAAAAGAGCCATAAAACGAAATAAATTCTTATTAATTTTTTATTTAGGTTATTTAATAACCTGTTTTATATTAAAATTGAATTGTTTAATTTCCATGATTATGGCTATATCTTAATTTAACTAAACTTTAAAAAAGAGGTTCATAATATTATGGAAATATTAAAAAACATTCCAGAAGAAAAAGTTTTAAAACTAAAAGATTTGGTGAAAATTCAGGAAGGCCAGGTCGTTAGTAAAACCTTAGTACAGAATTCAGCTGTTAGTATAACAATCTTTGCATTTGACAAGAATGAAGAAATAAGTAAACATGCTTCAGATGGCGATGCCCTTGTTTCAATTTTAGATGGAAAAGCTCAGATTACAATTGGAGATACTAAGTATGAAGTTAAAAAAGGAGAATCAATTGTAATGCCGGCTACTATTCCACATGCTCTTTATGCAACAGATAAATTTAAAATGATTCTAACGGTGGTTTTCTAACTAGCCGGAGGAAATAAATTTGAATAATTGGCAAGCATTATCAACTCTATTATTTGTGCTAGTATTTATTTATTATAATCTGATTATAGGAAGAGCTATTCTCAGATTTTTTAAATTAGAACACAATAAAGCACTTTCATTCATGACCGGAATTGTAGCGGTTTTTAGTATATCCGAGTTGTTAGGTTTGCCATTTATGCTTTTACAGGGATCCTTTAAACCTCTATTTATTTTATTCTGTTTCGTCTTAGGATTTCTGTTCTTCTTATGTGCTTACTATCTATTTATTGAAAAGAAAGATTACTCTATTCTTAAATTAGATTATAAAGCTTTTGAAAACCCTTATTTTATCATCCTTATAATAATAGTTATAGTGAGTACCTTTGTCCCAACCATATTTTCTAAATTTGATGGTGACGATTCTTTTTATATAGCTATTAGTACTTCTATCTTAAGAACAGGGAGAATCTTTTATAATAATCCGTCAATTGGTTTAGATGAATACCCATTTCCAGTTCACTACCAGTTTACTGTTTATGAAGTATTAATAACCATACTATCTAGAATATTTAACTTTGATCCAGTAGTTGTTTTTCATACCTTAATTCCTTTAGTAGTAATTCCCAGTTATTTTATTGCGTCCTATGCTTTAGCTACAGCAATCTTTCCAGGTAAGGAAAAATATAAGGGTCATCTTCTGTTCTGCATTATTATTGGATTATTAACTTTGTTTAGTCGTTACTCGGGATTTTTACCTGGAATATTTTTAATGACCAGACCCTGGATGGGAAAAACCGTCCTAGTAACTCTTATCTTTCCTGTTTTTATTTGTTACTTTATTTATATAATTCGAACGGAAAAGAAGATTTATAATGCCTACCACATTTTTAGTCCGAATAGCGGTTATTTCTTTTTAATAAATTTATGCTTAATTGCAGCTGTGGCTACTAGTTCAGTCGGATTTTATTTAATGCCGATTTATTATTTTCTTCTGTTTTTAAGTGTAATAATTTCTTTTAGAAACGGATTTACTTTTAGAGTTAAATTTAATTTATCCGTTAAGGCCTTTTTATCCGTTATTCCAATAGTGTGTCTCTTAATTGGATTTTTTGTTTTTATTCAAAATAGTGGACAATTATCTTTAATTAGAAATTTTGAAACAGATAGAACCTGGCTACAAGATGCATCATTATTTTTAACCAATAATTACGGTATTATTTTATTGTATTTCTTATCAGTAGGATATTTTTTATTTTTTGGAAATACAGTTACAAGAGTTATTTTTATTACAGAACCGATACTTCTTTTATTAACCTTTGGCAACCCATTTCTTCATGAACTGGTTGCTACTTATTTAACTACCAGACCTTTATACTGGCGTTTATTCTGGTTAATTCCAGTGTTTTGGACTATTGCAGCTTTCTTAACGGAAACCTATAGTTTATTACAGGGTTCTTTTTACCGGTTAATCATTGTTATCCCGCTTATTGTTATTTGTAATTTAAATAACTTTGCCTTAAATAATAACAATTTTGGCGGTCCTGATAATGCCGCAAAATTACCAGAATATATAAGTTCTACGGTTTCAACTATCTTGCATAATTCGTATTCTGATTCACCAGAAGACTTATACTTATTAGCCCTCCCAAAATATAATATTTATTTAAGGCAATATACAGGAAATATTAGTCTAGTAATGCCTAGAATTAATTATGTAGAAGAAGCTTATAAATTAACGGGGAAACAAGAAGAGTATTATAAAATTGATAATCTCTTTACCTACGATGAAGATCATATAATAACTGGATATACAGATGTATTCAATGTAAAAGATTTAAAAGATTTAGATATTTCACTTGTTATTGCACCGGAATTAAGACCAGAACTTGATTTAACTTTTAACCTGTTTGAATTACCAAACGGTGATTATCTCTATATTCGAAAAGATATAAGTAAAATGCCTGAGGCTCTTAAAATTCCTCAGGCACCTCGTTTGATTTTCGATTCAAGCGATTCAAGCGGTTAATATCGTTCATTGCATTGTCGATTCCTTCAGTAACAATGAGTTCTGCAGCTTTAGCTGCAATTTCGATTGAACGATCTAGTATTTTAAATTGTTCTTTTGAAAAAGTTGAAAGAACAAAATCTATTAAGTCAGTATTTTCAGGAACAGGACCTGTACCAACTCTAATTCTGGGAAAATCTGTACTATCTAAAGAATAGACTATAGATTTCATCCCATTATGAGTACCAGGTCCTCCTCTTCTTCTAACTCTAACTTCCCCTAAGGGTAAATCTACGTCATCATAAATGATAATAATATCTTCTACAGGAATCTTATAATAATTCTTTAAACAGGCTATACAATCCCCACTTAAATTCATAAAAGTAAGAGGCTCGCATAACATAACTTTTTTCTGATCAATAAAAGTATTAGCTATTAGACCATTACATTGTTGTTTAACACTATTGTTAGAAATATTAAGTTTTTCCTGTAACTCACTAATCACCATAAACCCGACATTATGACGTGTATAGGTATATTTCTTTCCAGGATTTCCTAATCCTGCTATTAAATACATTTAAATGTAATTCTCCGGTTTAAATAATCTTGATAAAGATCTACCACTATGCGTATATTCGATAGCTTGACCAAACAATTCACCAGTACCAATAATTTTTAACTTATCAATACGTTTTTCTTCAGGAATTTCAATTGTATCCAATACAACAAATTCTTCGAGAGGTGATTCTTCAATATTTTTTAAGGCTGCTCCTGAAAGAACCCCATGAGTTGCCCCAGCACGAACTGACTTCGCTCCTCTTTCCATTAAAGCTTTAGCTCCATTTACTATAGTTCCTCCAGTGTCAATCATATCATCGATCATGATACAATTTTTACCTTCAATATCACCAATAATATTCATGACTTCAGATTCATTCGGTTTGGGACGATGTTTATCGATAATAGCAAAGGAACAGCCTAATTGACGAGCCAGTTTTCTTGTTCTTTTAACACTACCAGCATCTGGAGAGACTACAACCATATTATCTAAGCCTAAACTTTCAAAATAATTAGCAATAGTGGGACCACCAGCCAGATGATCAACTGGGATATCAAAAAATCCCTGAATCTGACTAGCATGTAAATCCATCGTTATAACTCTATCAGCTCCGGCTGTAGTAAGCAGATTGGCTACCAGTTTTGCTGTAATCGGATCTCGGGACTTTGCCTTTCGATCCTGTCTGGCATAACCATAATAAGGAATAACTACAGTTATTCTTCCCGCTGAAGCTCTTTTTAAGGAGTCTAAAGTTATTAATAATTCCATTAAATTATCATTTGTCGGGAAGTTAGTTGACTGAATAACATAAACATCGGAACCACGAACTGATTCATTTAAGCTAAAGTTTATTTCACCGTCACTGAATTTTTCTGCTGTACTATCAGCTAAAGTTAAGTCAAGATAATTGGCAATATCTTTTGCTAATTTTCGATTAGAATTACCTGCTATAATTTTGATCCCGTTAAAATTCCCATTCAATTTATTTACCTGTTAATTTTTATAGGCTAGTTTATTAACATACCCTTCTTTATTTACTTGTTTGGCTCGAGCTATGGCAAATGTTTCTTCTGGAACATCTTCCGTTATAGTAGAACCAGCGGCTGTAAAAGAACCCTTTTTAACCGTTACTGGAGCGACTAAATTGGTATTACATCCAATAAAACAATCGTCTTCTATTGTTGTCCGAAACTTATCCTTACCATTATAGTTAACACAAATTGTCCCACATCCTAAGTTGCAATTCTCACCAATATCTGCATCTCCAACATAAATGAGATGAGGTATTTTAGTGTTTTGCTGGATTGTTGAATTCTTAATCTCTACGAAATCTCCTATCTTAACCTTTTTTCCTATGTAACAATCAGGGCGAATATAGGCATAAGGACCGATAACTGCACCTGATTCAATTTTACTTTGTTTAATTGTTGAATTATCAATCTCAACATTATCAGCAATATCAGAATCTATTATATGAGAATTTGCCCCAATTTGACAATCACTCCCAATAATAGTTGATCCTTCTAGTATAACCCCAGGATAAATAACGGTATCAGCTCCAACCTGAACTGTACAATCAATATAGGTATTATTGGGATCTATTAAAGTAACTCCCGAATCCATTAAGGAGAGATTAATTCTTTTTTTAAAAATTTCAGCGGCTTCCGCCAATTGCTTTCGAGAATTTATGGCTGCAATTTCATCTGCATCATCAACTTTTAATGTACCCACTTTTAAACCTAAATCTTTAATGATTTTAATCGTATCAGTTAAATAATATTCTTTACTATTATTTTCAGGTTTAATCTTTTTAAGTGATTTTTTTAGAATATCTCCATTAAAACAATAAACCCCCGAATTAACTTCTTGAATTAATTTTTCTTCCGGAGAAGCATCTTTTTCTTCCACTATTTTCACAAGTTCATTATCTTCTTTTATAATTCGTCCATATCCTGTCGGATTTTTAAGTTCAGCTGTAAGAACAGTAACAGCATTACCGGAATTGAGATGTTCTTGGAAAATACTTTTGATAGTTTCAGGAGATGTCAGGGGAGCATCTCCGTTTAAAATTAGAATAACGGAATTATCATCTAAGAATTCTTGGGCTTGGAGTACTGCATGGCCTGTCCCTAGTAATTCATCTTGGACAAAAGTTCTTATGTTTGGATTCAATAACTTTTTTACTTCATCTTTTTGATGCCCTATAATAACAGCTATTTCATCAGAACCTGATCCCTTAACTGAATCTATTACATGTTCTAAAAAAGTTTTTCCTGCTACTTTATGCAAAACTTTTGCTTTATTGGACTTCATACGAGTTCCAGCACCAGCAGCTAATATAACGGTTTTAAAATTTTCCATTTCAGAATTTATTATTAATTTATTTAATTCAATCTTAAATCAGATAGAAAAGAGAATCAAGAAGAGGAAAAAATTAGCCATTAGATAGAAATACTCACTCTATCTAATGGCCTATTTTCAAACCTTTATTATAATGATTATTAATTAAAATTGTCTTCGTCTAATTCAATAAAAGTTTCTGAATTCAAATCCGGCAACTCTTCATCAATAATTTCTTCATTACTTTCTTCCCAGTCATTAAAAACCGTAAGAACCTTATCTTCAAGGTAATCTCGTATTTCTTTCTTTATTGGGTGACAAATATCTTTATATTCTCCTCGAACGGTTTTTCTGTTGGGCATCGCAACGAACTGGCCGTTTTGTCCTTCAATGATTTTTATATCGTGAACAACAAAACTGTCATCAAAAGTTACAGAAACTATTGCTTTTAGTTTTCCTTCAGGAAAAACTCTGCGAATTTTTACATCTGTAATTTCCATAGTTCCACCTGTTGTTTTGATATTTTGATTCAATTTCGATTATAGCTTAATTATCAGAAATTTAAATAATTATTTATAGAATAACCGTTTTCAATTTTAAATATTAGTAATTTTTAATGAAATTAATAACATAAATCTGAAAAACTAACGTAATAACCTAACATGACCATTGACTAACACAAACAATTAATAAAACAGATTATATGAACATTTTTTAATTAATTGCTTTGAATATAATTATTATAAGCTAAAAAGTTAAAATTATTTTAAAATTTGAAATAAATAAAACTAAATCATTTTAATGTTTATTTCTAATTTAAATTATGAAAAATTGCTTATGGTATAATCATTTTCGACAAATTTCCAACAGGAGAACATTTTGAAAGAGATACTAGAAAAAGAACTTGACCGTGAAATTAAGAAAATATTCTTTATCGGGATTGGTGGTTCTAGTATGAGTGGTTTAGCAAGAATATCGAAGGAACAAGGTTTTGAGGTAGCAGGATCTGATATGATAGCTTCTGGATATACTCAGGATCTTCAAGATAGAGGAATTGATATTAAAATTGGCCATGACAGTAACAATATTTCCGATGATACTGATCTAGTTGTTTTTTCAGCTGCTATTCATGATGAAAATCCAGAGATGGTTCGTGCTAAAGAATTGGGATTACCTCGAATAGAACGTTCAGACTATCTCGGACTTTTATCTAGAGACTTTGAAACTACAATTGGAGTAGCTGGAACTCATGGTAAAACTACAACTTCTTCTATGATTGCTCAAATTCTCTATGATAATAACTTTAATCCTAGTGTATCCATTGGTGGTCGACTAGATGAAATTGGTGGAAATGCTCACCTTGGAAGTGAAAAATACTTTATCGTTGAGTCTTGTGAATTTGTGGATTCGTTTTTAAAAACTCAACATGAAATTGGGGTAATTACCAATATTGAGGAAGACCATTTAGATTATTTTACTGGTGGATTACGGCAGATTAAACAATCTTTTCATCGTTTCGGTATGATTATTCCTCATAACGGCATAATGGTTGCCTGTGGGGACGAAGAAGATGTAAGAGAGGTTTGTTTAGGTTTGAAATGTCCTGTAATTTATTATGGTAAAAAAGACAAGGAAAACCAATGGATAGCCAAAGAGATAAAATATGATAAAGAAGGCAATCCAAGTTTTAGTGTTTATAGAGAAGGAAAATACTACGGTTCATTTAATTTAATTGTTCCAGGCGAACATAATGTTTTAAATGCACTGGCTGCTATTATAGTTGCTGATTATCTTGGTCTTTCAGCAGACGATATTAAAAAACCTCTTTCTGAATTTAAAGGAGCTCATAGAAGATTTGAATTTAGAGGATGTGTTAATAATATAAATGTTTATGAGGATTATGCCCATCATCCAACAGAACTAAGAGTAGTTATTGAATCTGCTTTAAATCACGATCATAATAATTTATGGGTAGTTTTCCAACCCCATACTTATTCCAGAACCAAACTTCTATTTGATGATTTTGTGGATGCTTTTGAAAAAGCTGATAAGATTATTCTAAATGATATTTACTCAGATAGAGAAACGAATGAAAAATATGATATTTTTTCAGAAGATATAGCAAAAAGAATAAAAGCTAAATATCATAAACCTGTTATAGTTCTTTCTGAATTCGAAAGTATTATTAAATTTTTAACGGATAATCTAGTCCCAGAAGATTTAGTTTTAGTAGCAGGTTCACAGACTATTAATAAAGTAGCCTTTGATCTGGTTGATAAATTAAAAGAAATATATGATAAGGATGATATTACTGAATTAAATAAAAGAATATGATTTCTTAAGATGAAATCATATTCTTTTTTAAATTAAGACATCCTGATTTTGATTAAGAAAATAAATATGTTTTTCTTTTACCGGTAAATTTGTTAACTTTTCCAGAGCATTACTATATAAATTAATTTGAGTCGAATATTCATCAATTCTTTGTTTATATTGTTGCTTAGAATAAATATGATCTGTTTTGTAATCTATAACAACCCACTTATTATCTTCTAAAAAGCAAACATCAATTATTCCTGAAAGTTCAATTGGTCTATTAAAGCCAATATCTAATTCATTTTCTGTATTAATATCAAATAGAAACGGGTTTTCTTTTAAAACATTATCGGAATCTTCTTTAAAAGATTTTAAATAACGGCTTCCTACTTCAGAGTTAAAAAACTTAATAATATGAGTCTGATTAATTTTATTACTCAAACTATTTGAGATATAACCTAGATTAACTAATCTTTCTAACTCTTCTCGAATAATCTCTTCTTTATTTATTGAATTAACTAATTTTTCTAAATCAATACGCTGTAGTAACGTATGAGTAGCTGTTCCTATATCTTTTCCAGTTATAGGGATTTCATTATTTTCAATCGGAATTAATTCAATTGGTTCCTCTTCTTTTATACTATGCTTTTTCATTCTAGAAACACTAATTTTAAGAGGTTTTCTATTTACAGTTTCTTTTTCAGGAAGATCCATTTGTTTAAAGATTTGTTCTTTTAATTTTATATAGGCATCATCTTCGATAACTTCAACCTGAACTGGATTATAATCATAGTTTAAGATTTCTTCTGAAGAAACAAGGTTAATATCCCAATTGTTAGTTTTAAAACCCAATCCTTCTAGAATCTCAAATGATTGATCTTGAAAGATAGTCTTCATTATCCAATCTATGGGATAAAATGTGTTTTTCAATTCATGAGGAGTTATTGGTTTTATCCATTTAGATTCTTTATTATCAGGTTTATTTTTCAAGTAAGCTACTAAATAGAGTTGATCTTCAGCTCTCGTCATTGCAACATATAAGAGTCGCATTTCCTCGGATAATAATTCATTTCTATAAAGAATATTTAAAGATTTATTAAGTAAGTTATCTTTTCTAGTAAAGACCTCATTTTTTATTATTGGTAACTTTGCCCCAAAACCGTACTTTTTACTAAAGTTAAAATCATTACCTGATAGATTAAATTTATTATTTAATCCTCCATAAAAAACGATTTTAAACTCTAATCCTTTACTTTTATGGATACTCATTAAATGAACTACATTTTCAGTATCTGCTGAAGTTCCGGAAACAGTTAGACTCTGACCATTTTTTCTGAGTTGATCAACATATAGTAGAAATGAAGTAATTCCCTTTAGAGAAGAATCTTTATAACTCTTAGCTTTTTCAATTAAAAGTCTTAAATTTTCTTTTCTTTCCTTACCATTATTTAAGTTACCAAAATAAGTATAAAAGCCGCTATCCAAAAGAAGTTGCCATAAAAATTCATCTATTTCCAGATGTTTTGACCAACTTCGCCATTGATCCAGTTTTTGATAGATTATTCTCAAAGTTTGAGCTATTTCGTCATCAAAATTATCTTTATATTTTTCTACAGCCTGATAAAAATAAGGTTCGTCAGGATAAGCAACTCGGATTTTTGCTAAATCTTCTGAACTAACCTGAAATATAGGTAATTCTAATACAGCTGCTAATGGAATATCCTGTTTATGATTATCTATTAAATTAAGTAACTTCAAAAACAAATTGATCTCGATAGTATCAACCTGTTCACTATCCCCTTCAAATAAAACAGGTATTCCTTCCTGAGAGAATATATTCAAAATCTTTGGAGCTTTCTTATTTATTGAGCGATATAAAATTCCAATATCTTTATATTTAGCCTGTCCTGAATCAACAAGCTGTTGAATTTTATGGGCTATAAACATGGCTTCTATTTCGTCTTTATCAATATGTTCAGAACTATCATTAATTATTAAATCTATTTCAGGTTTCTTAGTTTGGTCATTTCTCGTAGCTATAAGTTTTGCTTCCTCATCATAGTCAATTTCTCCAAGCTCCTGACTCATTATTTTTTCAAAAATTGAATTAATAGCATCTATTACTTCAGGTGAAGATCTAAAATTCTTATTGAGTAGAACAAGTTCACTATTCTGGTCGTTTTTATATTCATTATATTTATCAATTAAAATACTAGGATCAGCATTTCTAAATCGGTAGTAAAGTAGATATATTGCGCCTTACTCTATCTCTAGAGCAGATTTCAACATATCTCTTTTCGAACCAAACGTGCACGTCTCCATGCATTTGGCTCTCCATCTATTAATCATTTCTATTCGGTTTCAAATCTATTATTGGATCGTTATTAACTTTTTTCTTTTTAAATCCTTTATAAAATTCTATTATTTGATTATTTGTTTTTATACCCCACCGTCCTTTTCGGGTAGAATGACTTTTTCTGAATTTACTCATACTAATTTTATGTTTATGAGCAAATGTTTTAAGACAAGAAGATTCGTATAAGTACTTAAGTTGATTCATTATTGTACCAACGTTTTGGGCTAAGGAATAATAATTATAATAACCATATAATTCTTTATTATAGGTTTGAAGAATGTTAAGATCACTCAAGCCTATTAAATAGCTTCTGGAAACTGGTTTCCAATTCTTTTCAGCTACATTTTTTACTAGTTTTTCATTAAAAACTATCTCTTTAATCTTTCCTCGAGGTATTCTTAATAGAATCTTATTTTTAAGTAAAATTTCATATTCTAAAAACTCAACACCCTTTTCAGACTTTAAAATCTTTAAAGTCTCAGCATCGTTATTAGGTTGAATTAAAGATATAGAGTTGTTTAGAATTTTACTTATTTCTTTACTTTTCTTATAATTTCCCTTTATTCCAATAATCCACTGATTTTGATAGCGTACAAATTTTAAATCATCAAAATTTAAACTTAATATGGAGTTATCAAAATCAATTAAATAAATATCAATAAGTATATTTCCAAGTTTGGTTCCTATTAAGGTTTTACTATAAGTTAAATTACTATTCCAAATACTTAAATAACCGGCATTTATAAATTTCCTTATTAGGTTAATAAACCGATCATCTTTAATTCGCCTTTTTAAAACTTCTATTAATTGATTTGTATTAATATTGGTAATATTCCAACTAGATTTAATAAACCAGTTAGAATTATTAAAATTATCTTTAATATCATTTAAAGCACTATGACAACTGGTATTATTAATAAAACCATAAGAGTGTTTGCTTAAAATCGGCTTAAAGATAATTTTTAAAATAGTACAAATAATTTCTTCAATGATTAAATCTCTTGGATTTTGTTTATTAATATTAGTTTTTATAATAGATTTTGGATGGAAACTTTGATCTTTTAAAGAATTAATTATTATATTAATTTCATTTTCAGTTAATTTAGTTGTATTAACTCTCTCTTGAACACTTAAATAAAATTCTTTCTTATAAAGCAGGCTATAAAGTCGTTTGAATATAAAATTTTTATCTTGAGCATGAATAGAAAGATCGTTTAATAATTTATCTAAAAGTTTCATGACGCCTCGCGTCTCTTTTATTTTATTAAACTAAATAGACTACTTCCCTTTGCCATGTAATAAGTTTTCCTTATCTCAGACTACTATGGAAGTTCCGTTACCATATTGGATATTCATAATCTTAAATTAAATAGGCTTTGGCCATTCCAACTTAGGTAATCTCCGTTTCGAAATTTAGTTTAGGTTAATGAATGGTTTCGGATAGAACTTTTGTATAATAATTTAAATTATAAATAGACTGAGCAAAAATTTTGATAGTAAACCGTTAGTATTTATAACAGTTTAGTTAACTCAGAGATAGAATCAAACAGAATATCTATCTGGAAAGCATTTTCCTCTTTATACTATTCTTCAGGCAGTCTAGCTTTTATCCTTGTCCATTCTTTATCTCGCAATTCAGTTGTATTCTCTCTGTCAGAATAACTTATTGCTTTAGCACATGCTATTTTCCTTTTCTGGTTTCCCATCCAAGTATCGAAATTTCTAAGTGCTTGATAGTTAGCCTATCATTACTAAATACCGACCTAATGGTATATCACTAAATTCTATACGGACGCACAATACTTTGCTTAATATCACCAACCATAAATCGGTTAGAACCGTTTTCTACTTTTTGAATAATAGCTTCTTGGATTCCGTTTGTGTCCTGAACTTCGTCAAGATAAATGAGTTGAAATTCATTTTGAATACTTTCTCTAATTTCAGGTATATCTAGCAACTTTAATAAATTCTTTTCTAGGTCATTAAAATAAAGAATTCGAAGTGTTTTCTTTTTTTTATCCACTTCCTGATTGATTAATTTGGTTAACCAGATTAAATTTTTGAAAATCCTATTTAATTCTTTTAAAGTTTTTATTTCAGAATTTAAATCAAAACTGGAATAAAATTCTTTTAAGCCCTTTAAATCTGAATAAATCCCATCGCTAGCATTTCCTCTTAAATTTCGAACTTGATCAATAAGAATTTTCTCTTCATTGCTTAATTTATTTGATCTGGGGAAATTAACTGTTTGAGTTGGAAAGTTTTTAATATTATTAATTAAACCGCTAAAGGATTTTGAGTTATAGATAACATCAATGGCATCTATTTCAGCTTCTAAACGTTCTCTTCCTGTTGCTTTCTTACTCCAGGGAATATTTTGATATAATTTTGCAATTTCTTGATAAGTTAAATAAGCCGTCTCAATTACTGGTTTAATATCTTCTTTTAAAGGAATTAAACTAGTTAAATTAAAGAAGTTTTCATCAGTCAAATTATCTAATTCATTTGTAAATTTATTAATCCATTCATCAGGATTTTCCAGCGTATCTAAGAATTTATTCAAGTCTGAAATTAATCTCTTAATTTCGTCATTATTTAACTGTCCTCCAAACAGATCCATTAATTCAATAAAATTTAAGGTTTC
>CANQNI010000009.1 GCA_947625175.1 uncultured Eubacteriaceae bacterium
TAAAAAGTTAATACCTGGAGAATTCTATAAACTTGAAAATGGAGATACTATTAAACTGGGTACAATTAATTTCCAAGTTGATTTTAACTCAAAAAAAATTCTAAATAATAATGTCTCAGTTTATAAAGGGGGTTTAGGTAAAGAACCAGTAGAAGAAGTATTCGTGAAGGAAAATTCAAATGAAAATTTATTAGCAACAAATAATATTAGTGAAGAATCATCTTATAATCAAACACTAAAATTAGGAGATGGAGGTGGTTTTAATGAAACCATTAAAATTAATTATAATGGTGGAAGTAGTGACTTTCCTCTTATGAGTTTAAAATCATTAGATACTGAAAATATTTATATGGTAAATAAAACTCCTTTCTATATCGGTTCAGATAAAGATAGAGTAGATCTGGTCCTTAATGACCTAACTATTAGTAAAAGACATGTTAATATTGAAAGAATTAACGATAAATTCTATTTAACTGATTTAAATTCTACTAATGGAACTTATTTGAACGATACCTTACTAAAAACTAATTCTCAAACTCTATTAAATCCTGGAGATATAATTAAACTAGGTGAAAAATCCTATATTTTTGAACAGGCTTAATTAAAACTACTAATTTAAAACGCTTTTATATTTATTTTATATTTAGAAGAAAAGTAAATTCTTTTCATTTATTTTAAATAAAACTAATAATTGAAACATGACTATTAAACATGCTGTCTGCTTTACACATATCGGGGATCGACCGAACCATGAAGATAATTTCTTGTTTGCAACCAATACTTTACCTCAGGAAATCCAAAATTCTATGGTTGATAAAGAATTAGTATTTTTTGTAAATGAATTAAAGCAAAAGAAAACTGTAGAATTTTATGCTATTAGTGATGGTATGGGAGGTTATAATGCTGGTGAAGTTGCTAGTCGTGTTTGTACAAAACGGCTTGCTGAACTTGAAAATCAAATTCAAAATGTTGATACAGTAGGTGAATTAATTAAAGAAATTCAAAATTCTATCAATGATCTAAATATTGAAATTTGTAAATTAAGTCAAACTCATAGTGAGCTTCGTGAAATGGGAGCAACTATGTTACTACTTGTAATAATTAATAATATATTCCTTATTTTTAATATAGGGGATAGTAGAGCATATTATTATAATGATCACCAATTTAAACAATTAACTAAAGATAATACTGAAGGTCAAAGATTACTCGATCTAAATCTTTTAAAAAAAGATGAGTTAGATAATTTTCCAGATTATAAGAGACTTAATAGATATCTTGGTTTTAATAGACCAGGATATACTTTAAAAGCAGACGAATACTTTTTTAAAATAAATAACGGAAATATTCTTTTATGTAGCGATGGACTTACAGATAATATTTCAAATCAAGAATTATATTCAATATTAAATTCCAATAAAGATTTAACGGTTGTTGGTAAAAAATTGGTTCAAAAAGCTTTAGAAAATAAAAGAGCTGATAATATTACTATTATTATTATTTCAACTAAGAGGTAGGTATGTCAGAAAATAGTTTATTAGGAAAGACTATTCTAGGATATCGTATTGTAGAAAAGCTTGGTTCTGGAGCTTACGGAAGTGTTTTTAGAGTAGTTAAAGAAAATCCAACTGGAACTTATACTAGAGCATTAAAATTCATTTCTTTACCGAGTAAAAATCAATATGAATCTGTTTTATCTTCTATGGGAGGAGATGTTAATAAAACAAATGAATATTTTGAAGAAATGCTTAATAATATTATCGATGAAGTTAGAATTTTAAATGATTTTACTGAAAAAGATATTCCGAATGTTGTTAGATATTATGAAAATGATATTGAATACTATGAAAAACCACTTCAATTTAATATCTATATTCTAATGGAATATTTAACACCAATCCAAGATTATATAGCTAAGAATGTTTTTACAGTTAGAGATATTATTTATTTAGGTTTAGATATTTTAGATGGTCTAAATGCCGCTCATAATAATAATGTAATTCATAGAGATGTTAAATTAGATAACCTTTTTATTTCAAACAATCAAGAATATAAACTAGGTGATTTTGGGGTTTCTAAAATTTTAGATGGGGCTACTCGAGCCGATTCTTTAAAAGGTACCCCTGACTATTTAGCTCCAGAGGTTTATCTTGGTAAAGAAGGATACGATAAATCAGTTGATTTATATTCTTTAGGAATAGTTCTATATAGATTACTTAATAATAACAGAAATCCTTTTCTACCTGCTTTTCCAGAACCTTATTTCCCTGAAGATGAAGATTTAGCTTTTAACAAAAGAATGAGGGGAGAGCGACCTCCTGCTCCGTTGTTAGGGGGAGAGAAAATAAGTGAAGTTATTTTAAAAGCTATATCAACTAAAGAAAGTAGATTTAAAACAGCTTCTGAATTTTCGGATGCTTTGACTGAAGCAGCTTATAATACAGAAGAAAAGGAATTAAATAAATTAATTAATTCTCAAAATTTTGAACAATTTATTAGCTCAAATAATTCAGATAATCTAGATTTTTCTAATTCATATGAATCTGAAACTCAAAATCAAATAAATTATTATCCTGCTGTTCGCGATTATTCAAATAGTCCGGGACCTCAAGTTAATAATTATCCAATTGTCAATCCAAGTTCTTATGCTTTAGAAACTAGTACAATTGAAACTGGATCTCCTAAACCTAATAAATTAAAACGAACTATAATAATATTAGCTGTATTATTTTCTGTTTTATTAGCTGGATTTTTTTTAGTTAAATTTTTTTGGATATTAACCCAGGAACTGTGACACCTCCTTCTTATTCTGTAAGTGCAGGAAGATATTATTCACCTCAAAATGTAAAAATTAATGTAGAAAATTCTGATGATAAAGTTTACTATACGACAGATGGTTCTGATCCTACTGAAAATTCGATACCATATGATCATGGAACAGAAATTCATATTAGCGACACTACTACCTTAAAAAGTATCGCTGTTAATTCAAGAGGTAAAATAAGTGAAATAGTTTCTGCTAGATATGAAATAGAAAATATCGATAATAGAAGTTATTATGATTAGAATTTATAACTAGTTTTAATCAGAATTTTATTAGATCTAATGAATTTTCAAGTCTTAAAAAATTTAAGTACAAATCCAAGAAATTTAGTTTTATTAATAAATATCAAGGATAAAAAGTATATATTAAAAAAAGATAATAGAATAGAAAGTACTATTTTAGAAAAGCTTAATGGGAATAATTATCCTAAACTATTTAAAAGGATAAAAACTAATAAAACTAGTTTTTTGATAGAAGATTATATTGATGGAATTTCTTTAAGTAGATTTATAAAAGAAAATGGTCCATTAGATTATTCAAAAATACAAGAAATCGCCTTTAAATGTTATTTATGTATTAAAAATCTTAGAAAAAACAATATTATTCATAAAGATATTAAACCATCTCATTTTATTTTATCATCTACAAATCAGGAAATCTTTCTAATTGATTTTGATAATTCATTAATTAAGAGTTTTGAAGAGCCATTTGAAATAGATCTTTTTGGAACAAAAGGTTATACAGCTCCTGAACGCTACCAAAAAGAACTTTATTTCGAATCTGATCTTTTTAGTTTAGGTGCTGTTATTTATTTTTTAGCTACAGGAAAACATCCACCAGAAGTAAATAATAAAAGAAAATTTATTTATTTTAAATATTTAATAAGTAAGATTTCATCAAAGTCTATTCGACAGTTAATCAATAAACTAACTTATTATAATCCAAAAAAAAGGATTTTTTCCCTTAATAATAACTAAAGTAAAAGAAGGAAATTTCAGTAAAAATTGAAACTCCTTCTTTTTTAATTTTAATTGAAAATTCTTTTCTTTAATATAAAGAAATTTTTTATTTTATTCATATTCAACAATGTAGCCAATTTTTCCAGATAAATTTGGTCTTATACTTAAGATATCGTTATTAACATCATTACCAGAATAATAATCTGATCCATCAGCAGTAATATGCATAATTATTAAAACATCTTCAGAAGTGTCACTATCACTGTCATAAAAACTTGGTTCACCATCATAGAAAAACCAATTTCCTAATTTATTATTAATAGGAGATCCCATAACATTCCCATATTTATCCACCCATTTATAATTGCTTGAATCATCTCTTTTAGCACCTATATAAAATTCAGCTACTTCTAAACCTGCATTTCTTTCTTCTCTTATTCTGTTTAAGATAGTATTGTATTCTTCTTCTGAATCTATATGTGCTAAGTAACCACCTTTGGATCTAGCCATTTCAACAGCGTCATACCAATCTAGATCACCTTTGTAAATTCCATAAGAATGAATTCCTGAAGAATAACTAAAACTATTATCGGTATTATTCGTGCTGGTAGAACTACTTGAACTAGAAGAATTAATCGATTTTGAATTTGAATTATTTTTTGTAGGTTCTTCATAGTAAGTTTCAGAATCGTTTGCATCTGTAACAGGTAAATTACTTGTATTAGTTTTATTGTCAGCAGCTATATTTTGAGTTTGTTGAACAGTTTCCTGATTTTGGCGTTCTTTAAGTAAAGTAAAAATATTATAGCCTATAATGCAAATCCCAATAATTAAAATACCTATAAAAATATATACTAAATATAATTTCCAATTGATTTTCTTTGCTTGTTCACCATTTACATTTAGATCCTCAGTTGGCTCATCAATATTTACTGTATTTAATTTCTCTCCACATTTGGTACAATATTCTTTTTCATCTGAATTATATTGACCACAATTTTTACAATACATTCATATTCCTCTTTCTATTTTTATAAATATTATACTAGGATTTTAGCAGTTTTGAATAAAACTAATCATGTTAATCGTTTTATAATTTTCTAAATCTAAATTCATTTAACGTTATTTCTTTACATTTTATTGTTAAACTATTCTCAAGGAAATTAAATTTAAATGAATCATTTTATTTATATCTTAGAATGTTCTGATTCTTCTTATTATACTGGTTATACTAATCAGTTAGATAAAAGAATTAAAACACACAATCTCGGAAAAGGAGCTAAATATACAAGAAGTCGTCTACCAGTAAAACTTGTTTATACGGAAAAATACGAAACAAAATCTGAAGCTTTAAAACGTGAATATGCTATTAAAAAATTATCTAGAAAACAAAAGATTGAATTAATAAAATCCTATAACAATGAATACATATATTAAATCATTAATTATTCATCCAATTTATAGCGTTTTAACTGATCTTACTGTAGAAGTAGATCTAATAAACGGAACTCAGGTTCTTCTTATTTATTATATTTTAGTTCTAGTATTTTTTTTATTAGACCTTTATATCGATCATAATGTTAAAAATGAAAATGAAATAGATATTAAAAATTTAGATCTCTTCCATAAAATATTAGCTTATTTATATCGATATTATAAAAAACATGGCGTAGTTACAATTAATGGAATAATAATGCTAGTTTGTATCTGCCTTATTATTATTAATGTTGGATTCGAATGGAATTATATAATAGATACAATCGTTAGTATTGCGATATTTACTGTTTTAATGAAACTAATTCTAAGAGTCTTTATTAATCGTAAATCTTATGAAAACGAAGCTACTGTTCGTTTAATTAACATAATCTGCTTTATTATTCTAGGAAATTATTTCTGCTATAATATGAATTTTATCACTGCACCAAATTTAGTTTTGAGTTTAAGCGGGTTAACTTTAGCTTTATTATTTTGCGTTTATATTATGATTATCGCAATTTTTAATCCTGAAGTTATTCAAAAAGAAACTAAATCTAATAGAATATACAGCCAGGCTTTTGGGATATTAAAAGGAATGATAGTGGTTCTTATATGTATGTTAACTACATTATTCTTAATGATTTACTGTTGTTATAAAACTGATCCAAATTTCTATACAAGTGCTACTTCTCCAATTTATGATAGTTGGGATCTTTTTTACTATTTAATAATTAGCTTTACGACAATCGGTTATGGCGATATTGTTCCTGTTAGAGTTAATGATATGTTTTTTTCAAGATATGTAGCAATTTTAATTGGTCTTAGTAGTATCTTTACAACTACTTGTTTTGTTGCCGCAGTTATATCCACAACTAATAGTTTAGCCAAAGCTTCTAGAGATAAAGAAAATAGTAAAAATTTAACAACAGGAGTAGCAGAAGAAAAACTTATCAGTCTAATCAATGAGACCTTAAATAAATATTCTATTAAGCCTAAAGAAAAAAAATAAACTTGTGTTAGAATAAATTGATTTTATTTTATGGATTATATATGGAAAATAAAACATCATTAAGATTCCCTTTAGCATTAACTTTGGCTAAAGGAATAAATAAACTCGTTAATATAATTGATCCTACAAGAGGAACGAATCTTTCAGGTGAAAAAGCATTATTAATTGATCCTTATATGGTATCTCATTTCAAAAATATTGATCCATCTAAAGTAATTTTAATTACTGGAACAAATGGAAAGTCTAGTTCAACAAACTTAATCACTCATATTTTAAGAGAAAACGGCTTTAAAGTTATTTCTAATCTTGAAGGTGCAAATTTACTTTCTGGAATAGCTACTAGTTTAGCAAAAGAAAGTGATCTAAAAGGTAATACTGATGCTGACTTCTATGTTTTTGAAACTGATGAAAGATATTTACCTTTGATTTATGAACAATTACCAGCTAAAAACTTACTGGTGATGAATCTTCAAAAAGATCAGGTTCAAAGAAATGGGGATCCGGATTTTATTTATCAAAAAGTTAAATCTGTAATTAATCCAGAAATAAAACTATTTTTAAATAATGAAGAGCCACGTTCAAAATCATTTGAAACTGATAACACTAATGTCATTTACTTTGGTGTAGAACCTCATAAAGAAACTTTTAATAAAGATGAATCTTTTCCAACTGAAGCTTGTCCAATCTGCCATCATAAATTAGATTTTAATTACTATAATGTTGATGGAGTTGGTCAATTTGAATGTACTAACTGTAATTTTAAAAGTCAACCAGTTCCAGATTATAGTATTTCAGATATTGATTATGAAAATAAAGAATTAATAGTTAATGGAGTTAAAGGTTCTTTTCCTTATGATTATCCATTTATGTTTTACAATTATGCTGCCGCTGCTGCAGTTTGTAAAGAAGTTGCGGGATTAAGTGAAAAAGAAATCCTGAATAGTTTTCATAACTTTGAAAATATAGGCGGAAGATTCGAAACGTTCGAATTTGGGGGAAAAACAATAAAATATATGCGGATTAAACAGGAAAATCCCGATACTCTCCAAAGTGCTCTAAATACCATAGCACAGGATAAAGAACAAAAAGCTGTTTTCCTCGGTCTTTATCCAATCCATGACTTTACTCCTGGATATACCAACTCTTTTTATACTTATGATTGTGATTTTAAACCTTTAATAGAATCAAATGTTGATTACTTTTATTGTTTCTCACCAGCTGTTTGTTATGATACAGCTCTTAGAATCTCTTATGAAGATTTTGATATGGAAAAAGTAGAAATAGAAGAAACTGAAGATCCTGAAAAGATTTTTAATAAAATAATTGAGACCGATAATACTAATATTTATTTAATTACCTGGCTTCATACATTTGAAGATTTAAAAAAGTACGTTAAATCAAAGCAGGAAGAAAGTAATGGATAAAAAGAATATAAAATTAGCTTGGTTATTCCCAAGTACCTTATATCTTCATGGAGAACGAGGAAATATTTTGGCTTTTGAAAAGATAGCTCAAAATAATGATATTAATTTAACTGTTGATACTATTGAACTAAATAATTCTTTTAATCCATTAGACTACGATATTATTTATATGCCAGCAGGTGAACTAGTTCAAGCACAATCCGTAATAACTAAACTAGAACCCGTTAAAAAAGAATTAAAACAGTTTATTAAAGAGGGGAGACCTCTAATAGTAACAGGTAACAGTATCACTTACTTTGGAAAAAATATTAAAAGACTCGATAAAACTTTTCAAGGACTTGGAATTTTAGATTTCGAAAGTATAGAAAATAAAGAAGTTTATGGAGATGATATAAACTTTTGTACTAATTATAACCAAAAAGATTTGGAAATTTTGGGAAATCAAATTCAAATGTGTGATATTAAACTTAATTCAGAAGAACCCTTTGGAACTTTATTGTATGGTTATGGAAATACTGGAAAAGATAAGAATGAAGGAATCAGAAAGAATAATAGTTTTTTTACTAACACCTTAGGACCTTTGTTCGTTTTAAATCCGTGGTTAACTCAAGAAGTAATAAATATTGCTTTAGAGAATAATAAATTATCAGCAATACAAAAACAAAGTGAATATAAACTTGAAAAACAAAGTTTTAATTCAAAAAAGGATTATATAAAAAATAAGAAAACAAATTTAACAAATACTAAATAGGGAGGACACTATGGCAAAATTATTTGGAACTGATGGAGTTCGCGGAGTATATGGAAAAGAACTAACTGATGAGCTAGCCAGATCCTTAGGTTATTACGGTACAAAAGTATTAACCGAATCTCATCAACCAGTAATTATTATCGGAATGGATACACGCGAATCTGCTCAACCTTTACAAATGGCTTTGTCAGAAGGCATTATAGCAGCAGGTGGAAAAGTTCTATCTGCCGGGGTTATTCCAACACCAGCAGTTGCTGTTTTAGTTAAGAAATTAAATGCTGATGCAGGAATTGTTATTTCAGCTTCGCATAATCCCTATGAATTTAATGGTATTAAATTTTTTAATAATCAAGGTTATAAGTTGCCTGATGAAACTGAAGAAAAAATTGAAAAATTAATTAAAGAAGATGCTGATCATATAAATTCAAGTATTCAACATCTTGAAAATATTGAAAATCCCGAAAATATTTATCTGGATTTTTTAAATCAATCAGATCATCATTCACTTGAAGGAAAAAAAATAGTTTTAGATTGTTCTAACGGAGCCTTATATAAAATTGCACCAAAGTATTTTAAAGATTTAGGTGCCGAAGTTATTTCAATTGCCACTGAACCAAATGGAACCAATATTAATTTAAATTGTGGTTCAACTCATATCGATAATTTAGAAAAAACTGTTTTAAAAGAAAATGCTGATTTTGGTTTTGCTTTTGATGGAGACGCAGATAGATGTTTGGCTGTTGATGAAAAAGGACGGTTAATTGACGGAGATAAAATATTAAATTTAATCTCTCGTAAAATGAAAAGCGAAAATAAACTAAATAAAGATATGGTAGTAATAACGGAAATGAGTAATCTTGGTTTACCAAAAGCTTTAGACCAGGCTGGAATTAATTGTATTCGAACAGATGTGGGCGATAGATATGTTTTAGAAGAAATGCTAGAGAACGATTATGTTCTTGGAGGAGAACAGTCAGGTCATATCATAAAACTAGATCAAAATACTACAGGTGATGGATTACTCACTGCCTCGATATTAGCTGATATTTTTGCTGAATCTGAACTCAAACCTTCAGAATTATCTGATTTAATGAAAGTTTATCCCCAAGTTCTTGAAAATGCCCAAGTTAATAATAAAAATAAAGAAACTTATATGGATGATCCAATAATAAAGAAAAAGATTGAAGAAGTTCAAGAGCATTTTAAAGGCAATGGGCGTGTTTATATTCGTCCGAGTGGAACTGAACCCCTTGTTAGAGTTATGATTGAAGGTGATAATCAATCTGAAATAGATAAAATAGCAAAAGAAACAGTTGATCTAATAGAAGAACGTTTAAATTAGTTTTGTGACATTATCGAAACATTATATTCTTTTTTCCAAATTATCAATATGCTATAATACCAACAGTTAAGTTTTTGGGAAATAATATTTCCCGAGCTTTGCTCTAAGCTTTAAACTTAATGAGCGCCTGAACTTCAGAGCCACTGGAAGTTGACGAGGATCGGGAAGTATCGAAAATTCGGCGGATGTCCCGAAAAATTAAAATGTTAAACCTTTCGGGTGACTGAAAGAACAAAGCATTAAATTAAAGAGGTATTTTAAATGTGTGGTATTGTTGGTTATGTTGGTGATAGACAAGCTCAAGATATTTTAGTAAATGGTTTAGAAAAACTGGAATATCGTGGCTATGACTCTGCAGGTTTAGCTGTTTTTGATGAAGGTAAAATCGATTATCAAAAGAAAAAAGGACGTATTCAACAATTAAAAGAAGTTCTAGATGAAAAACCTTTAGCGGGATCGGTTGGAATAGGACACACCAGATGGGCAACTCATGGGGAACCTTCAGATGTTAATGCTCACCCACATGTAAGTTCAGACGAAAAAATTGCTGTAGTTCATAATGGTATTATAGAAAACTATATGGAACTAAAAGATAAATTAATAAAAGAAGGTTATGAATTTCAGTCTGATACAGATACTGAAGTTGTAGCTCATCTTTTAGATTCCTACTATGATGGAGATATTTTTGAAGCTGCTAAAAAAACAGCTAAAGATCTCAAAGGTTCCTATTCTCTAGGAATAATGAGTTCTGATGACCCGGATAAATTAATAGCTATCAGAAAAAATAGTCCTCTAATTATTGGTATGGGTGAAAATGAAAACTTTATTGCTTCTGATGTACCTGCCATTCTTGAACATACTCGTAATATTTATTACCTTGATAATGATGAGATAGCTGTTCTAACTAAGGATAGTGTTGATTTCTATGATGAAGATGGTAATTCCATTGAAAAGAAAGAAACAGTTATTACCTGGGATCCAGAAGATGCTGAAAAAGGTGGTTATCCTTATTTCATGTTAAAAGAAATCAATGAACAACCGAAAGCGATTGAAGATACTTTAATAGGTAGAATAACAGAAGATGGAATAAAACTAGATGATGTTATTATTACTAAAGAAGATCTTGATAAGATTGACCATGTTCATATTGTTGCTTGTGGTACTGCCTATAATGCAGGTCTTCTTGGAAAAGCTTTTATTGAAAAGTATGCTAGAATTCCAATTGAAATAGAAACAGCAAGTGAATATAGATACAAAGATCCTATTATTACTGAAAATACGCTATTAATTGTTCTCAGTCAATCAGGTGAAACAGCTGATACATTAGCAGCTATTGATATTGCTAAAAAAGCTGGTGCTAGAGTCTTAGCAATTACTAATGTTGTTGGTTCTTCTGTAGCAAGAGAAGCGGACGATATTTTATATACTAATGCAGGACCTGAAATTGCAGTTGCTTCTACTAAAGCTTATGTAACTCAAGTAGCCTGTATGTTATTAATAGCTCTTCATTTAGCAAAACTAAAAGGACTTTTATCTGAAGAAGATCAAAAGCGAATTGCAGAATCTCTTCTAAATAGTCCTAAACAAATTGAAGAAGCTTTAGAAGCCAGTGAAGAAATTGAAGAATTCGCTTATGAAAATAAAGATTTACACGATGTTTACCTTATTGGACGTGGATTAGATTATGATTCTTGTATTGAAGGATCTTTAAAAATTAAAGAAATCTCCTACGTTCATTCAGAATCATTTTCTGCTGGTGAATTAAAACATGGACCGATTGCTTTGGTTGAAGACGGAACGGTTCTATTAGTTGTAGCTACTCAGGATAAAACTTTTGATAAATTACTGAGTAATATTTTAGAGGTTCGTTCTAGAGGAGCTAAAGTTTTAGCTATTGCTCAAGAAAAACATCGTGATGCTTTGGAAAAAGCTGGAGTAGAAAAAGTATTCTGTATAACTGATTTAGAAGATGATATAGCTCCAATTCCTGCTGTAGTTTATTTACAATTATTTGCATATTACTTAGCTGTTGCAAGAGGATGTGATGTTGATAAACCAAAGAATTTAGCAAAATCAGTTACTGTTGAATAAATTATTTGATTAACCAAGCCACTGTAAAAGGTGGCTTTTTTTTCGATGAAAAACTTAAAAGAATTATTCAGGTTTCTTATACCTTCAATTTCAACTAATGTATGTATATTTCTTTTTGGAATTATTGATGGAATTTTCGTTGGTAATGGAGTTGGAACCAATGCTTTAGGAGCTATTAATATTGTCTGGCCATTCGTGATGATTGCCTATGCTTTAAATGTTTTAACCTCTTTTGGTGGAACAACATTATTAGCAATAGCTATTGGTAAAAAAGATTATAATCTAGGAAATAAATATTTTAATGATTCTTTAGTTTTAACTATTGTAATTAGTTCTATTATTTGTATCTTAGGGACCTTTTTTACTTATCCAATTAGTATTTTTCTAGGAGCCACTAAAGATTATATTAGTTATGTTAGCGATTATCTATTTTGGTATTGTATTTTTTTAATTCCAAATTCTATTGGTATTTGTTTAGAACATTTTTGTAGAAATGATAATGATCCAAACCTAGTTTTATTTTCAACTATTTTTTCAACCGTTATAAATATCTTTTTAGATTATTTGTTAATATTTCCTATTCCACTGGGAGTTGCTGGAGCAGCTATTGCTACTGGGATTTCTCAGGTAATTAGATTAATAATAATTAGTATACATTTTATAAGAAAAAAAGGCATTCTTAGATTAAGATTGGTTTTTCCAAAATTTAACAGAATCAAAGAAATCTTTTTCCAAGGCACACCAGAAATGTTAGCTCAATTTGATTCACCAGTAACCACTTTTTGTATGAATCAAATGTTAATAAGAACAATAGGGAATATTGGGATAAATTCCTATTCGGTAATTTGTTATGTAGCTTCTTTTACTTTATCTATTATGTATGGTTGTTCAGAAGGAGCTCAACCATTATTTGGTCAAAGTTATGGAGCTCAGAAATTTAAAAAATTAAAATCCTATTTAGTAGATAGTATCATAATATCTTTAATAGGAAGTTCCGTTTGTTTACTAATTATAATTTATCTAACAAAAGATATCTGCCATCTTTATGATATAAATCAAAAAACAACGCAGTATGTACAGGTAGTTTTACCTCAATATTCATGGGCTTTTGTTGTTGCAGGAGTTAACGCTTTAATTTCCACTTTACTTTATTCTATTAAGAATACTTTTGATTCAATTTTATTTAATATTTCCAGAAGTTTTCTTTTTAATTCCTTATGTATTTTTTTATTACCTTTAATAATCGGCGCAGATATTATCTGGTATACAAAAGGAATTTCAGAAATATTAGTTTTAATCTTGGGAATCTTTTTAATAAAAAGAATAAAATTTAGTTTTTAATGGATAAATATAACTATTTAAAATTAACCAACTCTTCTAATTACTCATAATTATTTCGCTTAATTAATATATTTCTTAATTGATATTTGAACTTTTTTTAAATTTTGATATAATTTGTAAATAGGGAGGCTAGATTTTGAATCAGGTAATAGATAATATTTTAACTCGTTATAGTTGCAGAGAATTTTTAGATAAAGAAATTCCCGATAAAGAATTAAATGAAATTTTAAAAGCAGCTATTTATGCTCCTACGGCTATGAACACTCAGAGATGGATGTTTACAGTAATTAAGAATCGGAAAATTATTCAAAATTTAGCTAAAGTCATGGAAAAGGCTCTAGATAGACAAGATTATAATTTGTATGAGCCTCAAATTCTAATAATTCCTTCTACTCCTAAAGATCTTCCCTATGGATGTGATGATAATGCTTGTGCAATGGAAAATATTTTCTTGGCAGCTAATTCCTTCGGTATTGGAACTTGTTGGATAAATCAGATGCGGTTAATTGTTGATGATCCTGAAGTCAGAAAAGTATTAACTGAATTTGGAATACCTGAAGAAAATACTGTATATGGAATGGTTGCACTCGGTTATCCAAAGAATCAAGAGCATAAAGAAATTAAAAGGGTTGGAATTATAACCTATATAGAATAAACTCAAATAATTGATTTGAAATCAAGGAATTAAAATGGATCCAAAAGTAGAAAAATTAAAAGAAATAATTGACGAAAGCGAAAATATTGTATTTTTTGGAGGAGCTGGTGTTTCCACTTCATCTGGGATCCCGGATTTCCGTAGTGCAGATGGAGTTTATAACCAACAATTAAACCGTAAATTTAGTCCAGAAGAACTAGTTTCTCATTCTTATTTTGTTCGTTATCCTGAAGACTTTTTTGATTTTTATAAAGAAAAATTAGTTTATCCGGAAGCAGAACCTAATAATTGTCATAAAGGTTTGGCAAAATTAGAAAAGGATGGCAAACTCAAAGCCGTAATAACTCAAAATATAGATGGATTACATCAAAAAGCTGGTTCTGAAAATGTATTTGAATTACATGGTTCCGTTAAAAGAAATTACTGTACACATTGTGGAAAATTCTTTGATGAAGATTATGTAATGGATTCAGATGGAGTTCCCGTTTGTGACGTTTGTGGAGGAGTCATTAAGCCTGATGTCGTTTTATATGAAGAAGGTTTAGACCCAGATGTCATCAATGGAGCAGTTAAAGCGATACAAAATGCTGATACATTAATTGTAGGTGGCACTTCTTTAGTGGTTTATCCAGCTGCTGGCTTAATTGATTATTTTAGAGGAAAAAATTTAGTATTAATTAATAAGTCCTCAACTCCAGCCGACAATGCTGCCAATCTTGTTATTAATGATGATATTGCTAAAGTAATTGGGGAGGCCACTGGTTTAGAATAATTTTAAATAATTTTATAGTATAATTATTATAATAAATTACAAAAGATTAACTATTAAATCTTTTAAAATGTTGATTATTTGAAGTGATTATATTATAATTTATAAGTTACAAATTTAAAATTATATAGTAAAGCGATGAAGAAATTAATTTATTATTTACTGATTTTGGCTCTAATTATTACTCAATTTCCAATTCAGGCAGCTACGCAAGATCAGGTTTCTAGACAGCAAACTACTGTTGAAGCAACAATTAAAGAAATAGCTGAGCTGGATAAACAGATTAATACATTAGAACAGCAAATTATTGATTTAAATAATAAAATTGAACAAACTTCTAAAGACTTGCTTAAAGCTCAAGAAGACGTTAAGGAATTAACTGAATTAACGAATAATCGTGTTCGAGTCGCTTATGTTTATGGAACTGGCGGTTACATGGATTATTTATTTTCAGGAGAAAAACCATCTGATTTCATCACGCATTACGATGTAGCTAAAGATATTTTATATGCTGACCAGGAATCACTGGACCAATTAGAAGCAAAACAGAAGGAAATAGAAACTTTACAAAATAATCAGATCTCTCAAAGAGATTTACTTGTAAATACAAAGAATCAGGCTGAAGCTTTAAAAAATCAGAAGAATCAGGCCTTAAGTTCAAATCAAGCTGTTTTACAAACTCTAAAAAGTTCACTTCAAGATTCAGGAAATACTTCAGCAACTACAAATACACAAACCACACCTACGATAACAATAACTCCAGAAATGTTAGCTGGTTTATCAACAACGCAGAGTGTTCCACTTATTTACAGTACACCTCAAGGAAATAATGCTACAGCTTTATCTGCAGCAGAACAGCAAGAGCTGGATGCTTCAGGTCAAGCCTCAGCAGCTTCTGTATCTCCTAGGTGGTTAGATAATGGAAGTAGTACTGTTGTAAATAATGGTTCTGCTGTCATGAGTTCTAATGAAGGAGTTACTTCTGCTCAAGGAATTTCTTCTTCGGTGGGATATTCTAATAACCCATATGTTTTAGAAATTCCAAATACAAATGGAACAATAACCCAAATTCCACGCTCAGGATTCCCGACAAGTTTCTTCTGGCCACTTGATTCAAGCAGTCCTGGAGCATTTACCATAACTAGCTTAGTTGGTAATCGAGAATCTCCTGGAGGTATTGGTTCAACAGACCATGGTGGAATTGATATAGGAGCGGCTTATGGAACACCAATTATAGCAGCTGCTTCTGGAACAGTTGAAATCGCAAGTGTTTATGGTGGCTATGGTAATGCTGTTATGATTAATCATGGTAACGGCTTAAGAACATTATATGGTCATATGTCTTCAATAGCTGTAAGTCAAGGACAAACTGTTCAAGCTGGTCAAGTTATTGGATTAGTTGGATCGACAGGTTGGTCAACAGGACCACATCTACACTTTGAAGTTCGATACACTGATAATGCTGGTAATGAATCTAAACTAAATGGTTTAAGTTTATACGGACAAGATATTCTAAATGTATTAAGTTACAGTTTATAATTTGAAATAAAAGATGTTCTAGATAAACCATCTTAAAAAAACTAGGCAATCGAAGGACATGAAAATGTCCTTTTTTTATTATTAAAATGATGACAGAAAAGAAAAAGGTAATAATTGATACAGATCCAGGTATTGATGATTCTCTCGCTTTAATGCTAGCAGGTAAATCTAATAATTTAGATATTTTGGGAGTTACTATAGCGGCTGGTAATGTAGAGAATCAGCAATGTACACAAAATGCTTTAGATGTTTTGCATTTAATAGAAAGAGATGATATTCCAGTTTATACAGGAGCTACTAAACCTTTAAAACGTGAACCTATTAATGCCAGGGAAACTCATGGTTCAAACGGAATAGGTAACGTTGAGTTAGAACATTCTAAAAGACAAGCTAAAACTGGAGCGCTTGAATTTTTAAAAACGACATTAGAACAAAATCCTGGAACTACATTAATTGCTTTAGGTCCCTTAACAAATATTGCTCTTCTTTTAGAAAAATATCCTGAAGTAAAGGAAAATATAAAAGAATTAGTTTTAATGGGTGGAACTTATAAATCTCATGGAAATTGTTCACCTGTTGCTGAATTTAATTTCTGGTTCGATCCTGACGCAGCAAAGTATGTATTTGAAAATTTAAACAAACCAATTACTATGACTGGATTAGATGTAACAAGAAAAGCTTTATTAACACCTAATTATGCTAAACTCATTAAAAATTTTGATACTAAGTTAGCAGATACTATTTATGATATGACTCAGTTTTATACTGATTTTCATTGGGATAGGGAAGGTGTTTTAGGTTGTGTTATTAATGATCCTTTAGCTGTAGCTCAAGTAATTGATCCTTCTATTTGTACCGGTATTAATGGAAATGTTGAAATAATAACTGATGGTCCTGCTATTGGAATGAGTATGGTTGATACTGAAGGTATTTTAAATAAAGAAGATAACTGTTACATTTTAACTAATTGCGATCATAAGAGATTCTTTAAACTTTTTATGAAAACCTTATTTCCAGAAAAAGAAATTGAAATAGATAAAATTTTAGATAATGAACTTTATGGCAACTAAACAATTAAGAAAGATTATTATTTCTAGTTTATGTATTGTTTTAAATATTGTTGGAAGTTTTATTGCATTAGCTTTAAGGCTTCCTATTTATTTAGATACTATTGGAACGATTCTTGCTTCTTTACTCTTTGGACCACTATTTGGAGCTATTACGGGAGCTTTAACAAGTTTAGTGGTTGGAATTACTTTTGATCCAACAAGTTTTTATTATCTACCAGTTCAATTGGTTTTAGGATTTTTAACCGGCTTATTATTTAAAAATACTCAATATTTTAGTATTAAATCTTTTCTTAAAATTTTAATTATTACTTTGATATGTTCTGCTATCAGTAGCCTAATTACTACGTTTGCATTTTCCGGTATTACTTCAAGCGGTTCAGCTTATTTTGTTTCAGCTTTAAGAGTAGCTGGAATTAATTTATTAACTTCTGTTTTTTCTGTTCAAATTTTATCCGACATAGTAGATAAACTAATATCATTTTATGTTTGTTTTATTCTAATTAAATCTTTACCCAAATCGTTATATTATGACTAAAATCTTTATTAAATTTCTTAAAGTAAAATCAAATAAACCATGATTTAATAAAGAAAAAGTAAAGAAAGCAAAAAATGAAAAAGTTTCTATTAATACTAAGTTTAATTTTATTATTAGTGCCATCTATAATATTTGCAGATAATGGTCAATATTTAGTTCTTGGAAGTGATTTAAATCCACAAGAACAAGAAACAGTTTTAAAATTACTAAATGTAGATAACCTTAATAATTATAATGTTAGCTATGTTACTAATGCAGATGAATATGCAGCACTTGGAGATTATCTTCCAGCTGAAGTAATTGGATCTCGAGCACTTTCATCAGTTTTACTAAAACCAAATAGAAAAGGAATTTCTGTTGAAAGTGAAAATATAAACTATGTTTCAAATGAAATGTATCAGAATG
>CANQNI010000010.1 GCA_947625175.1 uncultured Eubacteriaceae bacterium
AAAGGTCGGAGGCTGGCGTAAAGTGTTGTTCTTGCGTCAACCGTTTGCACGACCGGGTAGCTGCAAACCTACTACCGTTTAGGTGGTGGGTAGTTGATTAATTCTCCCTTCTTTTAAAAAGTTAGTTACATTTATTTTCATTAACTTTTTAATCTAATTCTTATTTATTATACCCAACAATGTAACAATTACAACAATAGTATTGAAAATAGAATAATTTAGAAAACGATTTATGAAAATATTACATAAAACTATATAACTAAATAAAGTATTAACTTAGTTTTCATATAGTTTCAAAAACTAGTAATAATTTTCAGAGAAAAAAAGAAAAGCCCCTTAAAAGGGAGCTATTGTTATTCATCGGTAAGTTGTCGACGACTAAGATCAAGAAGTTTATTTTTCAGATCTGATTCAATTTGTTGAATTTCCTGTTCAGCTTGGGCTCTCTTTTCGCGACCAGTCCTCTGAATTTGTAATACTTCATCAAAAGTTGAAATGAGATCTTCATTTGTTTTCTTAAGTGTCTCTATATCAACAATTCCTCTTTCACTTTCTTCAGCTATTCTAACACTTTCGGATTTGAGCATTTCTGAATTTTTGGTAAGAAGCTGATTGGTCATATTAGTTACTGCTCTTTGAGCTTCAACAGCTTCAGCAGAATGGGCAATTCCAAGTGATAGAGCCATTTGACTTTTCCAAAGAGGGATTGTATTAACCAGAGAGGATTGAATCTTCTCTGCCATTAAAGTATCATTATTTTGAACAAGACGAATTTGCGGAGCCATTTGAATAGCAATTACTCGGGTAAGCTCCAAGTCATGAATTTTCTTTTCAAATCTATCGATCATTTGTGCAAAATCATTAGCTGCCTGAGTATCTTCTGGTAATCCAGTTTGCTGTGATTTTTGAATTAAAGCTGGAAGTTCTTCATTTCGAGCTCTTTCAATTTTTTGTTTTCCAGCTAAAATATACATCGATAATTCCTTGAAGTAATCCTTATTTACATCATACATTTTGTCGAGCATGGCTATATCTTTCATCAGAGTAACCTGATAAGCTTCTAATGAATCGACAATCTTATTGATGTTAACTTCTGCTGTAGCATATTTATTCTTTAAAGCTTCAACTTTATTTTTTTGTTTTTTAAAGAATCCTAGAAAGCCCCCTTTATTATCATCTTTTTCAAAATTCTGTAGTTCAGTTACCATGGAAGAAAGTAAGCCACCTACTTCACCCATGTCTTTACTACGAACATTTTTCAGAGCAGATTCACTAAAGTCGGCAATTTTCTTTTGGGATCCAGCACCATACTGCATAATAACAGCTGAATCTGTAATATCTATAGTTTTAGAGAAGTTTTCAACCTGTTTTCTTTCTTCTGGTGTTAAACTTTCCATTTGCAAATTATCTTGTTCATTAACTGGAACCTGGACATTACTGGTTGCTGGAACTGTAGTTTCATTTCCTAATGTTAGAGTTGGTGTTGAATCAGCATTTAAATCAAAGTCATTGACCTGTTCAAAATCTAAATTATCACTCATTTGTTATTTCCTAAAAATCGGATTCGGCAAATCCATGTTTGTTAATCATTGTTTTAAGTACCTGGATATCAGCATAAACATCTATGACAGTACCGGTATAAAAGTCGTTATACATATTTTTGAAAGCACTATTAACCGTTTTAAGTGCCTCTTCAATTTCATTTTGTGACTCAATTACATTGTCAGTTCGAATTTTAACTTTATCCAATTCACAATAAGTATTCAAAAGTTTAGTAACAGTAGGGAGAAAGTAATCAAGGAAATTTCTTAGATCAGGTACCTCTTCCGGCTTTTTAAGAATATAAGTTTGTATCTGTTTTAAGTTATAATCCATTTCCATCAAATCATCTTCAAGTTGAGGTTTTCTCAAGGCACTTTCCTTCTTCTTCAAATCCTTGACATTATCTCTGACCTCTTTTATCTGATTATAAATTTGATAGAGTTTCGGATAATTCTCTTCCAGATTCTTTTCATCGCTTTCTTTGATTTTTGATTTACTTTCTACTTTAAGAGCTTCATCTAAGAGTTCCTCAGCTCCTTTACTCAAAACAAAATACTTATCATTATGAATAAAATAACCTTTAGGATATAAACCTTCATTTTGAAAAGCTTTAAGATTTTTTACTGTCTTAAATTCAGTCTGATGGGTTTTTTCACTTAATTCATGGATAGAAACATAAGGTTTCTTTTTAAAAACAGACCTATAAGTTGCATAAGTTTCAGCGTGAATATTTTGAGTAATTCCTAAATATAGGAGTCCTAGGGAAATAATTAAAGGAACAATAAATACTAAACAAATAAAAACTAAGCTACGATGATAAATAAAGTAAAAAGCTCCACCAAAACCGAGCACAATTCCTAATATTATTAGTCCAACTACGAGAAAAATAGGACCTGTAATATTACCTGGAGCTGCTTTAGCCATTGGGGAGAGTTCCTTTAGTCGTTTTTTATTCTCCCGGTCTTCTTTTTTCTGTTGCCATTTCTTTTTAACGGAATTCTTTTGAATAGTTACAGTAGATTTGATATTATCACTTGAACGTTTGAAAGTATTAAATAAACCTGAACTTTTTTTCGCGGATTCCGAATTTAATTCTTTCTCTTTTTCCATTGTTTACGAATTCCAATAATATTGATTTAATTATAACATTGACCAATAATTACAGTTAGTTTTCAAATAACTCAACACTTGCTTTTAAATAATCCGTTATACTTAGATGTTGTGTACAAACATTTTCACATTGGCGACATTCAATACAGTTGCTGGCCAGAGCAGTATTACTGGTTGCTTCATTATAATCTTCTTGAGCACTTTGATATTGACCATCATAATGCTTATTCAGGGCTTTAATAATTTCCGGGATAGGAATATTGTTTGGACAATTTTCAGTACAGTATCTACAAGAGGTACATTCTATATTATTAGTATTCCCTAAAATTTTTCGCGCCTCGCGTAAGATTAAATATTCATCTTCATTAAGGGGTTTAAAATTTTTCATCGTATTAAGGTTATCAACCATCTGATTTGTATTACTCATACCAGAAAGAGTCGTATAAACTCCATCTAAAGATGAAATAAAACGTAAAGCCCAGGAAGCAGGAGAGGCCTCAGGATTATAATCTGTGAAGAGTTTTTTTATCTTTTCTGGTGGATTAGCTAGTTTACCACCTTTAATTGGTTCCATAACCATTATCGGTTTATTATATTTACGGGCAATTTCGTAATTAGCCCGGCTGGAAACAGATGGATTATCCCAATCAGCATAATTAAGTTGTAACTGAACAAAATCTATTTCAGGATGCTCTTTTAGTAGTTGTTCAAGTAATTCAGGATCTGAATGAAAGGAAAAACCTAAATTTCTAATTTTTCCCTGAGCTTTCTTATCTTCCAAGTAATCCCAAATTTTAAAGTTATCGTATCGTTTATAATTATTACGCATTAGGGCATGAAGCAGGTAAAAATCAAAATAGTTTGTTCCTAAGCGTTCTAAACTTTTATTAAACTGATTTTTGGCAGCTTTTTCAGTTGGAGCCATAAAGGCATTGAGTTTGGAAGCGATAGTAAAACTTTCTCTTGGATAGCGGTCGAACAAAGCCTGCTTAATAGCTTTTTCAGATCCAGGATAAACATAGGCTGTATCGAAATAATTAAAACCTGCGTCCATGTAAAGATCGACCATATCAGAAACCTGGTCAATATCTGTTCTAACCAGCTTCTTTGGTAATCGCATTAAACCAAAACCTAAGCGGGTATTATTCAAATTATTCTTCATTTAAAATAAATTTTTCTATTACTTCTGCTATAGCACTATGATTATAATCATTTTCGGTAATAACATCACAAAGGTCTTTCATTTCTTCATTAGTATTAGCTACACCAACCCCCAGACCAGCTGCCTGAATCATAGGAAGATCGTTGAAATTATCCCCAATGGCTATAGTATCTTTTAAATCGATTCCGATTAAATCGCACAGATCAGATAATCCTTTTCCCTTAGTAATTCCTTTTGGATTAAATTCAATATAACGTTGGGCGGAATAACTTACGTCAACGTCATCTCTTAAGTAAGAGAGATCATTTTCAATTGATTTAAGATAATCAAAATCCGTATTAACAAACAGGAGTTTTATAATATCATCATCAATAAAGTCGAGATTAGTTTCATCGGTTTCTATAACGGGCATTCTTCCATCAAGGTAATCTCTCTCCTCATCAGTCATGTTAAAGACGTATACTTTATCTTTAGTATAAACGTGTATACAATCACCGTATTCTTTTCCTTTAGTAAAGATTTCTTCAGCCAACTCTCTTTTTAATGGAACGAGTTCAAGTAATGTATTATCTTTATTTTCAGTTAAAGCACCTCCATTAAAGGAGATAACGTATTCTCCAGCTTTGTCGTTTAAACCTAAATCCTTTAGAGTATGTTGGACTGTTTCAAATCCACGCCCTGTTGCTAAAACAATCTTAACTCCTTTATCTATAGCCTTTTGAATAGCATCTTTGTTTTCTTGTGTAATCGTATGATCATGACTAATTAATGTTTCGTCTAAATCTGTAGCGATTAGTTTATACATCTAAATCCTTCTCATCATTTAATATTTCAAATAATACATATCCGAAAGGGGAAACATTAATCTGGTCTAGCGTTTTCAAGTCTCCTGTAAATAAATTTCTACCGCCTTTACCTTCTATCGGATAGTTAAAACTTTGCGCATTATAAGGATTTCGGTTAACAGCTATTAAGTAAGTTTTATCCTTATAAGTTCTGGTAAATGCAAAAATATCATCTGGTCCAAAAACTGGTTTAAAGTCACCTTTTCTGAGAACATCAGATTTATTTCTTAAATGAATTAGTTCTTTGTACCAGTCATGGATTTCCTGGTCAATATTTTCCCAATTAAGAGTTGCTCTGTTATATGGATCTTCAAAACCTTGAGCACCAGTTTCATCCCCGTAATAGATACTGGGCACTCCTGGGAAGGTCATTTGAATTAACATGAGTAACATTAAACGTTTCTTGGCTAGATAATAATCTTCAACCGTTAAACTAAAATTTTCCCGCTCTATTTCAGAAAGTTCTATGTTGGTGGGAATATTAGCTAAGGCTGTTAAGATTCGTCTTCTATCATGGGATCCAATGAGATTCATATTACTCATGAAATTTTCCCGAGGATAATGCTCATATAATGACATTAGCTGTCTCATAACCTGGTCAGAATTCCTGTAACCTTTAAAGAAATCAAGCATACATAATCTAAAAGGGTAGTTCATAACACTATCAAGTTCTCGACCCAGTAGATAGTCTCTTAGTTTTCCGTATGAAACTTTATTGGAAGCATCTTCCCAGACTTCACCAATTAAAATAGAATCCGGATCTTCAGTTAGTAAGGCTTCTTTAATACCAACAATAAAGTCATCAGTTAATTCATCAGCAACATCTAGGCGCCATCCACTAGCTCCCTTTTTAATCCAGTATCTGATTATGGAGTTATCTCCTGAAAAAATGAAATGCCTTAAGTTATCATTATTTTTATTAGTACTTGGCATACTCTTAATTCCCCACCAGGATTCATATTCATCAGGATGATTTATAAAGTTATACCAGGAATAATAAGGACTTTGTTTATCCTGATAGGCTCCTACCTCAGGATAGACGTTATATTTATTAAAGTAACGACTATTATCTCCTGTATGGTTAAATACGCCATCCAGAATGATTCTAATTCCGCGTTTCTTGGCTTCTTGACAAAGTTCTTCAAATATTTCAAGGTTACCGAATTCAGGAGCAATTTTCTTATAATCAGCAGTATCATACTTATGATTACTACAGGATTGGAAGATTGGATTTAAATAGATAATTGAAATACCTAAATCTTCTAGATAATCCAGTTTGTCAATAATTCCCTGAAGATTACCACCAAAGAAATCATAATAATCAATTGAACCATCAGGTTTACGGAAATAATGTGGTTTATCGGTCCAGTTTGTATGGAGGATAGTATGTTTAGGATAAACCGGAGTAAAATCCTCTCGATCACCATGATTAAAGCGGTCAGGGAAAATCTGATAAATAACTCCTTCTTTAAACCATTCAGGAATTTTACGCTCAGGACTATAAACAGTAATCTGATAACTTTGATCAGAGAATAAATTCACTTGTCCTTCACCACCAAATCCATCAGGCGGAGCACCATAGATGTAATGGGAATTAAACGCGTCAAAATGGAAATCGTACCATAATAATCCGGTTGAAGCAGGCATAGGGATAGTTACTTCAAATACTTCTGGATCTTCAGGAGACTGAATCATTGGATAATAATTATCATGATCCCGAAAATTTGTATGAAGCATAATATTCATCGTTTCATTACTTCGAACTCTGAAAGTAACTTCCTTTCCGATTTCAGCTGCACCAAAAGGATTTTTATAAAATTCATCCCAGGAGTCGTGTTTAAAGTACATTTCTTATCTCAATTCTTTTTGTTTCGACGAAAAAGGGCAGGTTTTAGAGCCTGCCCGTTATTTTCTTATACCAGTATAAGTAGGTTTGTGCTGAGGAACGCCAATTATAATGGGATTCAAAAGCATTATTTACTAATTGTCGCCACTCATCTTTATGATCATAGTAGAGATTAACAGCTTTTTGGATTGTATAAAGCATGTCATGAGCGTTATACGTCTTGAAAGTAAACCCATTACCTTCACCTGTTTCGGGATTAAAGTAATGAATTGAATCTTTCAGACCACCTGTTTCTCTAACAATTGGTATGGTTCCGTACCTTAGAGCAATCATTTGGGTTAATCCACAAGGCTCGAATTTTGATGGAACTAAGAACATATCTGAAGCAGCATATATCTTATGGGACAAGGCTTCATTAAATTCGATTAAAGCTTTCATCTTATCCGGATACTGAGCAGCAACTTCAGAAAGTCTGCGTTCATATTCACTATCTCCAGTTCCAAGTACTACTAATTGCACATCCATATGAAGAATATCATGAATAACACCTAGTAGGAGGTCAACTCCCTTTTGGTCAACAAGACGGGTAATCATGGAGATGAGCGGAACATCAGGCTTAACAGGAAGTCCAAGTTCTTCTTGAAGTCGTTTTTTGTTTTCAGCCTTCTTTTTAATTGAACGGGTATAGTTAACGTATAATGCTTTATCTGTTTGTGGATTATAAACAGATTCATCTATTCCATTTAGAATTCCATGTAATTTCCAGTCGATATCTCTGGCGACTCCATCTAAGCCTTCACCGTAATAAGGATCTTTTATTTCTTCGGCATAAGTAGGGGAAACGGTTGTAACCAGATCAGCTGTATACATAGCTGCCTTCATGAAATTAACTTTATTGTAATATTCCATTTGAGCAGGGAAGTAATCCAGATTTAGAATATGTCTTACGTCATCAAATCCATATAAACCCTGATACTTAATATTATGAATTGTGTAACAGGTTCGTGTATTTGTATAATGCCAGGCATATTGTTCTTTTAAAAAGAAGGGAACTAGTGACGTTTGCCAGTCATTGGCATGGAGAATATCTGGATAAAAATCTATATATGGAATGCTTTCCAGAACGGCTCTTGAAAAGAAGATAAAACGTTCTGCATCATCATAGAAACCATATAAAGAAGGTCTTTTAAAATAATGTTCATTATCTACAAAGTAATAGGTAATTCCATCAAAATCATATTTGAAAAGACCACAGTACTGATTCTGATCACCAACTTTAATCCAGAAGTTAGTTAGATACTCAAAGTCCTTAACATATTCCCATGGAATAGAGTCATATTTGGGCAAAATTACTCGAGCATCAACCTCATCCTTTGGAAAAGCCTGAGGTAAGGCTCCAATTACGTCGCCCAAACCTCCACTTTTAGCAAATGGATAACATTCAGATGCAGCGAATAAAACTTTTAACTTATCCATTGATTAAATTTCTTCACCTTTTTCAAGAATTATTGGGTTTTTATAGGTCCCTATAAGTTCTGTATTATCACGAACGGTTACTTCTTTGTCAAAGATAACATGATCAAGTTTGACGTTTTTTCCGATTTTACATTTTTGCATAATAATCGAATTCTTAATATCAGTATCTTTTTCTACTTCGCATTCGCGGAATACAATAGAATGTTCTAGAGTTCCATCAATATAGGCACCTGAAGCAACAATACAATCTTTAATATTGGCATCTTCACCATAACGGGTAGGATGATTATCCTTAGTTTTAGTATAAACAGGTCTATCTGTAAAGAAAAGCTGACTTAATACATCGTAATTAAGTAGATCGATACTTGCTTCATAATATTTCTGAATATCAAAGACACGGTTAAAATAGCCTTCGTGTTTATAACCGTAAACTCTTAGAGTATCCAGATTTTCACTAATTAATGAGAATAGATCATTAATTTCGTTAAGTTCAGCGATATCAATTAATTTGAGTAAGACTTCTTTTTTAATTATCATCATATCGGCATATTTATGGTCAGTTTTACCTTCTTCACCAAAAGATAAATCACTAACCCTTCTACCATCTAATGTTAAAAAGACGTCTGTATCAATTGTTTTAAAGGATTCTTTATCTGAACGGTAGATTAGGACAACATCAGCATTGTTTTTATTATATACTTCTGCTGGTTCATCAAAATCAAAAGTAGTTACCAGATTAGAACTGGTTAGAACAACTTTATCTGCTGGAGAGTTTTTAATAAAGTTCTTATTTAAAATAAAATCCAGCATATTAATCGTATAATTTACATCGAGTTTTCTATTTACTGATCCGGTTAAGATTGCCAGGTCATTAGTTTTACGGCTCAGTAACCATTCTTTACCTGTACCCAGATGATCTACAATTGAAGAATACTTATGAGATCCAATAATACCAACTTTAGTTATTCCTGAGTTTACCAGATTTGATAAACTAAAATCTATTAAACGATAACGTCCACCAAATGGAAGAGTTCCAATGGTGCGGTGTCCAAGTAAGGGTCTTAGATCAGAATTATCACCTACCTGAGGTAGAATAATACCTAATGTATCTCTCATTTTACTCCTCCATTTATGAGTTTAATACAATAATTTCGTTTGGATTATCTCGTTCGTCTGCGATGTAACGGGCATCTTTGGGAACTTTAGCATAAGAACCAATAATACAATTTTCAAGTACCGCGCCATCACCTATTTCTGCACCGGTGTGAACAATACAGTTCTTAAGTACTACATTTTTATCTACAAAGATATCCTGGGATAAGATAGAGTGTTCAACTTCACCAAAGATAACACAGCCATCGCAAATCAGACTATCTTTAACTTTAGCATTATTACTAATAAACTGTGGTGAACGGCTAAAGTTGTTTGAGAAGAAAGGGGCATTCTTATCATTAATATTAAAATCTACTGAGTCATCGAGTAAATCCATATTGGCATCGAAATAGCTCTGTACGGTTCCAACATCACGCCAATAACCCTGGAATGGATAAGCAAAGATACGCATACTTTTAGCATGCATAGTAGGAATTAGATTCATACCGAAATCATGGGCACTATTATCATCTTCCATATCTGCAAGTAGTTCAGCTCTAAGTTCTTTCCAGTTAAAGACGTAAATTCCCATGGAAGCCAGATTGCTTCTAGGATGTTCCGGTTTTTCCTGGAATGCTATAATTCTATAATCATCATTTACTTCAACTAAACCGTATCGGCTAGCATCATCCCATGGCACAGTCATAACAGCGATAGTTAACTGGGCTTTCTTTTCTTTATGGTAATCAATAAGTTCAGAATAATCCATCTGATAAATATGGTCCCCAGAAAGAATCAGCACATATTCAGGATCATAACGATCAATAAAATCTATATTTTGAGCTATAGCGTCAGCAGTGCCTTCATACCAGCGTCCACCTTTTCTACCTTCATAAGGTGGCAAAATGCTAACACCATAACCGGGTTTATCCAGACCCCAGGCTCTTCCATCACTGATATAGGTATTTAGAATATAAGGTCTGTACTGAGTTAAGACACCAACTGTATCTATTTCTGAATTCATCGCATTACTTAGTGGAAAGTCGATAATTCGATACTTACCACCAAATAGAACAGCAGGTTTTGCATTATTAAAGGTAAGAGATCCGAGTCGAGATCCCTGTCCACCGGCCAGTAGCATGGCAACGGTTTCAGTTTTCATTTTTTTGACCCTCCAAATTTTACTGTCAAACACTTAAGATAATTTTACTATTAATATAGATAAAATTTCCTAGAAAAGACATTATTTTAAACTTATTCCATAAATAGGAACAATTTATTATCTGTTTAGTTGAAATTAAATGAAGATTAAGTGGGTTATTAAACAGTTTCAGATAATTTCGGGTTAGTAACCGAATATTATCTGAAAAGTTTAAATAAAGAATTAAATAGTTAATCAGTTATCTTCCAGACATTCCTCTTATAATCTTCAATTGATCGATCGGAAGAGAAAATGCCGCTATTTGCAGTATTCATTAAACTCATTCGATTCCATTTATCCTGATCACGGTATGTTTCATCTACCCGTTTATGAGCATTAACATAGGAATCAAAATCCTTTAAAACAAAATAAGTATCACCATGCAAAAGAAGAGAATCATAGATCATTCTAAAATCAGCACCATAAGTACCATCTACAAGCTGATCAAGGATTCTACGAATTCGTGGATCGTTTTGATAAAGTTCAAATGGATTATAACCACCATTTTCGTTATAATTTAGAACTTCCTGATCAGTAAGCCCAAAGATAAAAATATTATCATCTCCAACTGCTTCTCTGATCTCGATGTTAGCCCCATCCATAGTTCCCAGGGTAATGGCACCATTCATCATGAATTTCATGTTGCTGGTACCACTAGCTTCCTTACCTGCTGTAGATATCTGTTCAGATACTTCAGCTGCCGGATAGATTATTTCTGCTGATGAAACATTAAAGTTAGGGATAAAGACTACTTTGAGTTTATCATTAACATCAGGATCATTATTGATCTTTTCAGCAATTGTATTGATCAGTTTAATAACTTCTTTAGCATAATCATAAGAAGGGGCAGCCTTACCAGCTAAAATAAAGGTTCTAGGAATCATATCAATGTCCGGGTTATCTTTTATTTCATTATATAAATGCATAATATGAAGTGCATTTAAAAGTTGACGTTTATATTCATGAATTCTTTTAACCTGGACATCAAAAATTGAATCCGGATTTACATCGATATCTAAATTTTCTTTAATATATTTAGCGAGTCTAACCTTATTTTCATGCTTAATATCATGAAGTTTACTTAAAAGTTTCTTATCGTCTACGTGCTCTTCAAGGGCTTTAACCTTTGTCATTTGACCGGCCTGTTCCCAGTCGGTTCCAATAGTTTCAGTTATAGTTTTCTTTAATTCCGGATTAGCACTAAAGAAGAAACGTCTTTGAGAAACTCCATTGGTAACATTAGTGAATTTTTCCGGCATTACCTGGAAAAACTCTTTAAAGGTTTCGTTCTTCAGGATTTTTGAATGTAATTCAGCAACACCGTTTACTGAGTGAGATCCAATAATTGCCAGGTGAGCCATATGAACCTGACCGTCTTGTAGAATTGAGATTCTATAGTTTCGGTCTTCATTGTATGGATAACGAGAATTCATATCTTCAACAAATCGTCTATTTATTTCATGAATAATCATATAGATTCGAGGAAGTAGTGATTCCATCATTTCAATAGGCCATTTTTCCAGGGCTTCTGGAAGAACAGTATGATTAGTAAAGGTGAGTGTTTTAGTTGTAATATCCCAGGCTTCATCCCACCCGTAACCTTCTTCATCGATTAGGATGCGCATAAGTTCTGGTACAGCCAATGCAGGATGGGTGTCATTTATATGAATTACGATTTTATCTTCAAAACCATCCAGTGAACCATTATTCTGCTTCTTATAACGACGAATGATTCGTTTAATACCGGCAGCAGTAAAGAAATACTCCTGTTTAAGTCTTAAAAGACGACCTTCAAAGCCGGCATCACTAGGATAAAGAATTTGAGAGATACTTTCGGCATCACTCTTATTTTGCATTGCCTGAACAAACTTACCCTGATTAAAGGTAGTTAGATCAAATTCTTCAGCTGGTTCAGCACTCCAGAGACGAAGTGAGTTTACTGTATTATTTTCCCAACCAGGGATAGGAATATCATACGGAACGGCCAGAATCGGAGTATAATTCTTCTGGATAAATGTTTGCCTTCCATCTACAAATACTTCTTCTACCTGTCCACCGTATTTAATGACAACAGATTTATCTCTACGTTCTGAAGCGAATGGATAATTTCCATCGCGAAGCCAGTTATCAGCAACTTCTACCTGTTCCTCATTCAGGATTTTCTGTTCAAATAGACCATACTTATAGAGAATTCCATTTCCATGACCAGGGAAATCAAGCGCTGCAGAAGAATCAAGAAAACAGGCCATTAAACGACCAAGACCACCATTACCTAAGGCAGGATCTCGTTCCGCATTTTGAATAGCTTCATAATCTAAACCTAATTCCTCTAAAATTTCCGGGATAATCTCTCCCCAACCTAAATCATTTATATATAATCGCAGGAGTCTTCCTATTAAAAATTCGATTGAGAAAAAATAGACCTGCTTATCTTCCAGTTTATTGTATTGTTTTTGAGCATCAAACCAGTCTTTATTTATCTCCTTCATAACTAGATTAGATAATGCTCTATACTGTTGAAGTTCAGTTGAACCCTGTTCAAAATCATGATTGGTTATATTTTCAACTTCCGTGATGAAGTCTTTTTTTAGATTTTCTTTAAGGGTTCTAGTTGTCTTTTTCCTTTTAGTTGTCTTTTTTGCGGCATTACTCATACAATCACTTCCATTATCAAAAATTTACTTCTTCTTCGTTTTTTTCTTAGTTTTAGTTTTCTTTTTACGAACGTTCTTTTTACCAGCTTTGTAAATAAGACCGCTCATAGGAGGGATTCTCAGATTAATCGAGAATTCACGTCCATTAGCTTCTACTTCCTGAGCTTTAGCTGTCTTTTTAACAGGAAATCCATCTCCACCGTATTTTTCCTCATCTGAATTAAAGATAAGACGATAGGTTCGATCTTCTGGAACTCCAACTCTATATTCTTCATAGCTGGCTGGGCAGAAGTTTAAGACACAGATTAAATTATCTTTAGGATCACCACTCATACGGATATAACTAATGACACTTTGACCAGCATTATCCGCATCAATCCATTCAAAACCATCCCAGCTATTATCTATAGCCCACAAAGCTTTTTCTTTTTTATATATTTTATTTAAGTCTTTAACAAATTGATAATAACCACTATGCTTTGGTTCATTTAACATAAACCATTCCAGTTGCTCATAATAACGCCATTCAGTAAATGGAGCGAATTCCTGTCCCATAAAGTTTAGTTTTTTACCTGAACGGGTCATCATAAAGGTTAGAAGTAAACGCATTTCGTTAAACTTCATATCATAATCACCGAACATTTTGTTCAGAATAGTTCCTTTACCATGAACAACTTCATCGTGAGATAGTGGTAGGATAAAGTTTTCACTAAAAGCATAGGCCATTGGAAAGGTTAGTCGGTCATGGAAATGAGAGCGAACGAATGGATCTGTTTGCATATAATTTAAAGTATCATGCATCCAGCCCATATCCCATTTATAATTAAATCCCAGACCACCTTTGTCTACTGGCCAGGAAACCATTGGATAGGCAGTGGATTCTTCCGCTGCCATAATAGCGTAAGGGAAATCTTTAAAGATAGTAGAATTAAGATGCCGTAGGAAAGCTACTGCTGCCAGGTCATCATTTCCACCAAATTCATTCTTACGCCATTCGTCATCATACCCGTAATTTAGATAGAGCATAGAGGCTACCCCATCAATTCTTAATCCGTCAGCATGGTATTCCTTCATCCAGTAATAAGCATTTGACGTTAAAAATGAGATAACTTCCGGTTTACTAAAATCAAACTCCATAGTGCCCCATTGGGGATGTTCTGTAGCTTCGTATTGATAAGTTCCATCTAACTGATAAAGTCCGTGTTCATCCTTGCAGAAATGACCTGGAACCCAATCCAAAATGACTCCAATATCATTTTGATGAAGCGTATCGATTAAATGCTTTAATCCTTCAGGAGTTCCATAACGAGAAGTTGGGGCAAAATAACCAGTCTGTTGGTAACCCCAGGAACCATCAAATGGATGTTCCATCACGGGCATCATTTCGACATGGGTATAATTCATTTCCTTTAAGTATTTTGGTAGTTCTTCTGCTAATTCTTCATAGGTTAGTGGAGTTCCGTCTTCGTGTGTTTTCCAGCTTCCAAGATGCATTTCATAAATATTCATTGGAGCCGGAACGTTACTTTCAGCGTTTTTAAGCAGCTTCTTCTGCCATTTCTTATCTTTCCATTCGTAATTTTCTTCCGGCCAATAAATTGAAGCAGTAGCTGGACGTACTTCACTATGATTCCCGTATGGATCAGCTTTTAAAACTGTATTTCCATTTGCTTGTGTTATAGCGTATTTATATAAATTTCCTTTATCAAAATGATCTAATGTTGTTTCCCAAATTCCTCCAAGATTTTCTAAACGCATCATTGGATTAGCATTTGGATCCCAATTATTAAAATCTCCAACCAGTGAGATTCCTTGAGCATTTGGAGCCCAGATTCTAAAAACTACTCTTCCATCTTCTGTTGGATGAGCTCCAAAAAATTCGTATGCCTGGTTATATTTACCTTGATGAAATAAATAAGCGGCATCTTCTGTTTTCATAATATTTTAGACATTATTATAATGCCTCTTACCTCCCTCTCTTAATATATGATTATTCATACCAAAATATTTACATTAATTGTTTTGAGAAGTAGCTGATAAAACTGATATGTATTTTGACATCTTGTCCGATAATAATCATATTAACAAGAAAACCGGATTAATTTATGTGAAAAGATCAGACCGGTTTACTGCTGTAAATATTTCAACAATCTATAAAGTATTAGTTTAAATAAAAGTTATAAGCGAAAAGATTGCTGAATAAATCAATCAAATTTATTTGATTTTATTTTAATTTTACCATATCTATAATTTTTATTGTTAAATGAACAAAATACATTGATTTTAGCACCTAAATTCAGAATAATACAGACGAAATAAAATGCGGTTAATAGAACAAACAGACCACTTAGTGATCCATAAACAATCAGATAATTAGAACTTCTATTTAATATAAGAACATAAATTCTAAAGACAATAAGAATACCAATGGTCGAAAAAATAGTTCCAGGCAGAGCTTCTTTAATGGTTACCCTCTTTTTGGGAGTAAACATATAAAAAGCTAAAAGAACTATAACAATTCCAACAATTAATAAAATATAGAAAAAGGTTTGGTCTACAATTAGATTCTGAATTGTAGTATTGGTTTGCAGAGCATATTCAGCAATTCTACAAACATAGATAAAAATAGATGTTATAGTCCCTAGAAATAAGGCAAAGACCAATAAAACGATAAAAGATTTTGACCATTCCCATTTCTTTGAATTATAGACATTAAAACCATAGGTCTGATTAATTCCAACCAAGAAAGTATGGGCACTGATAGTTCCCATCACGGCACTTAATCCAAATAGAACCCATCTAACTTTATTCAAATATGATAGAAAATAATTTATTTCATTGGTTATATAGTCGAAACTTTCATGAGGAACCAGTAGTTGGATTAATGAATAAAACAAACTTTCAAAACCCGGAATAAAATGGGAACAAAGTAAAATTATAAAAAGTAATGTTGGTAATAGTGCAAATAAAAGAGTAAAAGCCATTTGAGCACAAACACCAAATAGATCAGTCTCTTCGCATGAATTTAAGAATTCATTTAATCTTTGGAAAAGGTTACCAATAAAACTATTTTTTTCTTCAAAAACAAATCTTCCATTACTTATATCTCGAGCAAGTTGAGCCGGCTCTCCTATTTTCTTAATCCAGTTAAGCATATTTTTTTGCTCCAACGTAGTTCTTTTTATATTTTTTAATTTCGTAAAAGATCCGATTAATAAAGATGCCTAAAATAGTAACCAGACTAATCAGATAAATGGTAATTAAAATTGAGAGTCCCTGACTTACTAACACGATAATTCCGCCATAATTTAAAAAGCCGTTTATCAATTTATAAAACAAAATTAATAGAAACCAACCGATTACAATAAAAATTGCACCAGGAAGTGTATTTTTAAATTTTATTTTTCTATCCGGTAATTTCGATAAACACCAGTTGAGTAATAAAAACAACATTAAAAAAATATAAAGTACTGAAATATAATTCAGGATTGGATTTTTGAATTTGCTTAAGCCTGGTATAGGTAAAACCATTTTATTATCTATAAGATAATGAAATTCAAGATAAATTCCTAGTACTGTTATTAGGTAAATGATAATTAAAAATAAATCTCTAAAAGCAATAAGCCAGAGAACCAAGAAGTTTTTTCTAATTCGGTATCCGTTTATATTAGCAGTTATCAAAATAAAGACTCTAATTAATCTAGCTGAGGCATACACCAGAAAAAAAATTAAAGTTATATTTGTTATAATCGAATTTATATTATTTAACGGATTGTAGTTGTTATTAATTAGAGTTGGTAAAATTAGATCAGCTACATTTTTCGGAAGATTTTCAGAGATAAAATTAAAAATTTCAGTTTGAATTTCTGAAGAATGAGATAAAAACTGAATAGCAAAATTAAATAGTAATAGTATAGGCAAAAAAGCTAGAGATAACCCATAACTTAGCTGAGCCGCATAATTTAAAATATTACTATTTCTTAGGTTAGATTTAATGATATTAAAGTAATTAGTAACACTCATTGATTTGTCTCTGAAATCTAAATAAAACAACTACTACCAATAAATTGGCAAACTGTAATTTATTTATACTTTTAAAAAGTTGTACCCGAAATAAGATGAAATTATAGTTTTGTTTTTTATTAAACGAAGTTTTTTATAATAACAAAACTGTTTGTGATATAGTAATTTAAGCTATTAAGGAGGGCTTATGCCACAGACTTTAACTGAGAAAATAATTAAAGACCATTTAGTAACGGGTGAGATGATAAAGGGTGAAGAAATAGGTTTAAGAATTGACCAGACTTTAACTCAGGATTCAACCGGTACAATGGCTTATATGCAGTTAGAAGCTTTAGGGACTGACCAGGTTAAGACCAAGAGATCCCTGGCTTACATAGATCATAACATGCTCCAGGAAGGACCGAATAATATGGATGACCATCATTATATTCAGTCTGTTGCCAACAAACATGGTGTTATTTTTTCCCGCCCTGGTAACGGTATTTGTCACCAGGTTGAAATAGAACGTTACGGTATCCCTGGAGAGACTTTATTAGGGTCAGATAGTCATACCCCCACAGGTGGAGGCTTAGGAATGCTGG
>CANQNI010000011.1 GCA_947625175.1 uncultured Eubacteriaceae bacterium
ATAGTTATGTACATAATGCTTTAAATTACAATAAAAATAAAAGTGAAGGAACGATTAGGATAAGTTTTTCTGAGTTTAATACAATTGAAGAAGTTGATATTTTTGTTGAAGAATTAAAGGAAAAAGTTAATCAATTAAGAAAACTTTTAAAAATTAAGAAAAAATGAAGCAGGTTATTTTAGTTAGATATGGTGAAATTGCTTTAAAAGGACTTAATAGAAATTATTTTATAGATTTACTAGTTCGAAATATAAAAGAAGTTTTAAAACAATTTTCAAATATAAAAGTTAAAAAAGTTCAAGGCCGAATTATAGTAGAAGTCAATGAAAATTCTATTGAGGAGATAATAGAAAAAGTACAGAAAGTTTTTGGGATTGTTTCCTTATCTCCAGCTATATTAATTGAAAAAGATTTAGAGTTAATTGAAGAAAAAATTAGTGAAAGAGCTTTAAAACGGGATTTTAAATCTTTTAGAGTTTCAGCAAGAAGAGGAGACAAGAAATTCCCCATGAATTCTCAGGAACTTTCTACTCATCTGGGTGGAATTATATTAAAAAATAAAGATAATATAAAAGTTGATCTTCATAATCCTGATATAAACTTTTTTGTTGAAGTAAGAGAAGATGTTTATATATATGACGAAGTTATAAATGGATTAGGTGGAATGCCAGTTGGATGTTCGGGAAGAACAGCTCTATTACTTTCAGGAGGAATAGATTCTCCAGTTGCTGGTTATATGATGGCTAAACGTGGATTACAACCAGTTGCAATTTATTTTCATGCTTTTCCATATACTAGTGATAGAGCAAAGGAAAAAGTTATTAAATTAGCTGAAATTATTGCTCAATATATCGGTAAAATTAAACTTTATGTTGTTCCATTTACTGATCTTCAATTAAAAATAATTGAGAAGTGTCCGGAAAAACAAATTACTATTTTAATAAGACGGTATATGTCCCGAATAGCTGAAGAAATTGCCAAGAAAGAAGGATTAGGTTCATTAACAACGGGAGAAAGTTTAGGGCAGGTGGCCAGTCAAACTCAGGAGAGTATGTTAGTAACGGGTGAGGTTGCTCACTTACCTATATTTAGACCGTTAATAGGACTAGATAAATTAGAAATAATTAGAATGGCTGAAAAAATCGGAACTTATGAAACATCAATTTTACCTTATGAGGATTGTTGTACTATATTTGTTCCTAAGCATCCGGAAACCAAACCAAAATTAGAAAGAATAAAAGAATCAGAAAAAGCTTTAGAAGAAGAAGCTCCTCAATTAATAAAAGAAGCCGTAGAAAATTCGGAAATTATCATAGTATAAAAAAGAGACCAAAAGGTCTCTTTTTTAAAACAGTTTAAAAGGAAAATTTAAAATTTTCCATATAATTCTAAATAATGAAATAATAAAAACATAAATAATATAAGCAAAGAAAGAAATAATTGCAAAGATAACACTAAAAAATTTACCTATTAATGTAAATAAACCTAACATTAATAAAATTAAAAATCCTTCAATCATTATCCCTACCTTTAAGTGGTTATTCAACTAATATAGGACAATCATCAGAAATGTTTTCATAAATCACTTTAACTTTTTCTCGTGGAGTATTTACACAACCATGACTTCCGTTATATAGATAAACATCACTGCCATATTCAGAACGCCAGTTATCAGCATCATGAATTCCTATACCGCCATTAAATGGAATCCAATAAACTACAGGTGATTCATATTTTGAACCATCATCATTTTCACCTTTAAGAGTAACGTTCATCGCTTTACCTTGAACCTCAAATAAACCGGTTGGTGTATCATGACCACCACTGGTACCACTAGTAACAGGTGTAGCAACAATTAATTGATTATTTTTGTAATACCACATAAATTGTTGACCTAAATTAATATATACAAATTCAGGCCCCAGTTCTTGATTGATTTGATTGAGTCTTTGTTGAAATTCCTGCGTATAAATTGGAGCAATATCATCAATAGTGATATCAAATTCGTTTAAAGTTCTGGTTATATTAGAGTTGGATAAAATAGCTTTTCTATCTTCAATTGCTTCAGTAGTATAATTGACTAAATACCCAGTCATAACTTGTTTATTGGCTAATGCTTCTTCTTTACTTGTAAAGATATTGGAACCCATACTTGAATTCATTAAATAATCTTTTAACATCATCTGATCAAGATAGATTTGTCCATTATCATTTATTTTCATCCAGGGAGCATATGTTGATGAATCAATATCATAAGAATGCCATCCGACTTCATAGGTTAATTGGGCATTTAAACTGTTGTTAAGTTGATTAATTAGATTAGTTAAAGCTGGACTTCCAAAAGTAATCTTAGGTTGTTTATAAACTTTATCTACTTCCAGATTAATTACCTGGTTGTTGTCGTTATTAGCAGTTTCAAGATTGTCTATAATCTTATTAATAAGAAGATTTCGATCAACTTCAGTTCCAATTCTTTCACTAATAGGATAATACTGATTTAACTCAGAATTAAATTTTACATTGGCTCCAACAGTTGGAACAGTAGCTACATTAAAAGCTTCTAAATTATCGATTGTATTTTGTAAATTATCCTTGTCATATAATAATGAATCTTCAATAATACTCGTTTGATTTATTAGATTTACAGGTTCAATATTGTTATTTAAATTTAATAAATTCTTTTTAACTATATTTTTAAAGGCAGAACTATTAACAGAATTTTCAATAAAAGTAGATGTTTTAATTGTTTCAGATATATTATTCTTTTCATCTAATTGAATGATAATATCTCCAGGATTGTGATTAATTGAAGATAAATCATTTCTATTTAAAGAACCAAGATGAAGGCCAGAAACTATCGGATCTGATCCTATAGGACTCCAGTAATTAGTAGTAGTTCCTAAATCAACCGCAAAATAAGCTATTACGCCACATATCGCTAATCCAATAAAACCCTTAATATATTTACTAATTCTCAAAATTTCCCTTCAATTCCAGTATAATAAACTATTATTAAACTGATTCCAACAATCTTAATAATCTTTTAAACTTTTCTCTAAAAAATGAACTGTATTTACTATTTTATTTGTTTAGTATATCAATTAAATTAATCTAACTTGTAAACAAATATTTGAAATTTTCATTTAGATACTAATTCTATTATATTTATTTTTAAGGATTCTGCATTAAAATAATGAAAATATTTCACTTTATTAGTTAATTAACTCATGTTAAACTTCTTTTGATGAAATTAGTAAAATTTTGTTTACTTATTCTAATCCTATTTTTATCAGGTTGTTATCAGGATACAACAGTTTCGCGGAGTAATTTAGCATTAGATACAGTTGTCAATATTACTATTTATAATAATGGTAATGAAGAATTATTGGATAACTGTTTTGATATAATTAATAATTACGATAAAAAATTAGATTCTTTTTCAACTGAAAGTACTGTTCGACAAATTAATAGTACTCCAAAACAAGTAGATAATGATATCTATGAATTATTAGAAACAAATTTAAATTATTCTAGACAAACTAATGGTTTGTTCAATCCTACATTAGGAACTTTAATTGAATTATGGGATATAAACGAACCTGAAGTTAAAGAACCACCATCTCCTAATGAAATAAAAGAAGCTTTAGCTCATACTAATATTAATAATTTAATTTTAAATAATGGTATGGTTTCTATACTAGATAATAATGAAATTATTAATTTAGGTGCTAGTTCAAAAGGTTTTATAGCAGATAAATTAAAGGAATATTTAAAAGACCAGGGAATTGATTCAGCACTTATTAATTTAGGTGGAAATATTCTTTTGATTGGGAATAAAGATGGAGAAGAATTTTTAGTTGGTATTGATAATCCGGATAATACGGATAGTGATTATATAGCTACTTTATCAGCTAGTGATAAAAGTATTGTCACTTCTGGAATTTCTCAAAGATATTTCCAGGATAGTCAAGGAAATATTTATCATCATATTTTAAATCCATTTACTGGATATCCAGAAAATAATGATCTAAAAGAAGTTGTGATAGTTTCAGATAACTCTTTAGATGGGGATATTTTATCAACTGCTTTATTTCTAATGGGTAAAGATCAGGCGATTGAATTTTTTAAAAACAACACTAATGATATCGACGTAATTCTGGTTACTAAAGATAATAAGATTTATATTTCTGAAAATATAAATGATAAATTTAAACTTAATGATGATTTTAAAGATCAATATCAGATCGAGGTTATTTCATAATGAATGAAACAGTAAATCAAATAGATAATGAAAATATTCCAAAACATATTGCCATAATAATGGACGGAAATGGACGTTGGGCACAAAAACGAAATCTTCCACGAACAGCAGGACATAGAGCTGGAATGGAAGCTCTTCATAGAATAGTTGAAGCAGCTTCTGATCTTGGGGTTAAATATTTAACAGTTTACGCTTTTTCAACAGAAAATTGGAAACGTAGTGATAAAGAAGTTAATTTTTTAATGGATTTAGCTGTTGAATATTTTTTCAAAGAATTAAAAGAATTAGATGAAAAGAATGTAAAAGTACAATTAATAGGAAAAAGGGAATATTTACCTCTTAAAGTTCAAATAGCCGCTTTGGAAATGGAAGAACAAACTCAAGATAATACTGGATTAGTACTTAGTGTTGCTTTAAATTACGGTGGAAGAGATGAAATTGTTGAAACTTTAAAAGAGATTCTAAACGATGAGGTCCCTTATGATCAGATAACTGAAGAATTAATTTCATCTTATTTATATACAGGAGATTTACCTGACCCGGATTTACTCATTAGAACAGGTGGAGAAAAACGTCTCAGTAATTTTTTATTATGGCAATTATCCTATGCTGAATTTATTTTTATTGATACATTTTGGCCTGATTGCGATAAAGATTTCCTAATTAATATGATCAAGGAATATCAGAATAGAAATCGTCGGTATGGGGATATAGATGAAAACTAGAGTTCTAACTGCTTTAATAGGATTACCTTTACTTATTTTAATAATATGGTTAAACGGATGGTATTTGTTTGGGACTGTAATTATTATCAGTTTAATTGCCTTACTTGAATATCAACATGCTTTAAAACATTCTAAGGAATTTGAATTAAATTATATAATTTTAGCTATTCTTTCAATTATTATAATAACTTTAATGCGCTTTGATTTCTATTCAATTCCCTTTTGTTTAGTCAGTTGCGTAATCATTTTATTTGCCTTTGAAATTTTAAGTAATAATCCGAGTTTTAGTAGAGTTGTTTATTCATTATTTTTCCTGATTTATATTCCAATAATGTTAGGATTCCTGGTAATGTTTGATAACACTTTAGATGGAAGATTTACTATATGGATAGTATTTTTAGCAGCATTTTCAACTGATACTTTTGCCTATTTTGGAGGTAGAGCTCTAAAAGGACCAAAATTAACTCCAATTAGTCCTAATAAAACCGTATCTGGTTCAATTTGTGGAATGATTGCTTCAGCATTAATCGTAACTCTCTATGGTTATTTAGGGCAGGTTTATTTTGATATCCATTTTAGTTTATTAGGTTACCTTATGTTAGGAGCTTTAGCATCTGTAATTGGACAAATAGGAGATATTAGTGCATCACTCATAAAAAGAACTTATGATATTAAAGATTTTGGTAAATTATTACCGGGTCATGGAGGAGTTTTGGACCGATTTGATTCAGTTATCTTTATAGTTCCTATAGTCTATATTTTTACTTATTATTTTTTGGGATAATTTATGATAATAGTTTATATCCTAATTACTGTTTTAATGATAGGAGTTTTAGTTCTAGTTCATGAATTTGGTCATTTTATTGCGGCAAGATATTTTGATGTTAAAGTTGAAGAATTTGCTATTGGAATGGGACCAGCTCTATATCAAAAAGAAACAGAAAATACCTTATATTCAATCCGTTTATTTCCAATTGGGGGTTACTGCAGTCTTCAAGGTGAGACGGATGAGGTAGATGAAGAACCAGCATTTTTACTCGATGGAAGTGTTACTGAAATTGAAGTAAAAAAAGATCCTGATTTTAATCCAGAAAAAAGTTTTATAAATAAACCGGTTTGGCAACGTTTTATCATATTAGTTGCTGGCGTTTCTATGAACTTTATTTTTGCTATCGTTATTCTTTATATTGCTCTTATTTTAACTGGACACAATCCTTTAACTTCGATTTATGATTCATTCAGAATTTTTTTTCAATTGATTGGTTTAATATTTCTTAGTATCAAGATGCTTTTTACCGGGGAAGCCGGTGTTTCAGATTTAACTGGACCTGTTGGTATAGTTCAGGTAGTTCAAACTTATTATTCTTACGGGTTTATTTATTTACTACTCTTTACTGCCATGCTTTCAGTTAATTTGGGAATCTTAAATCTTCTTCCGATCCCAGCTTTAGATGGTGGACAAATATTATTTCTACTTATTGAAAAGATAAAGAAGGGTTCTGTTAATGAACGGTTAAAGGGTTTCTTATTCACTATAAGTTATATTTTACTTTTAGTTTTAGGAATTTATATAGCCATTAACGATTTTACAAGATTTATGAGATAGTTATGAAACGAAGAGAAACAAAAGAAATCAAAATTGGAAACCGGATTATAGGGGGGAATAATCCTATTCTCGTCCAGTCTATGACTAATACCAAGACAGAGAATATTCCAGAAACGCTAGAACAGATTCATCGGTTAGAAGAGGCCGATTGCGATATAGTTAGAGTGGCTGTCCCAAATCTTGAGGCTGCTCACGCAATTAAAGAAATAAAGAAGGAAATAAATATCCCAATAGTAGCTGATATTCATTTCAGACCAGATTTAGTTTTAGAATCCATTAAAAATGGGGCTGATAAAGTTAGAATAAATCCAGGTAATATTGGAGGCTTAGAAGCAACTAAACCTATAATTGAACTTGCTGGTGAAAAAAATATTCCAATTCGAATTGGAGTTAATTCCGGTTCTATTGAAAAAGAATTACTTGAAAAAATTAAGAGTAGACCTAAAGCTTTAGTTGAATCTGCTTTAAAATATTTAGAGTTTTTTGAAAAACAAAATTTCAATAATTTAGTATTTTCTCTTAAAGCCTCTTCAGTTTTAGAAACTATTGAAGCAAACCGCGAGTTTGCCAAAACCAATAACTATCCAATACATCTTGGAGTAACGGAAGCTGGTTTACCTGAATCAGCAATTATAAAATCAGCTATAGGGATAGGAGGTTTGCTAAGCGACGGTATTGGAGATACCCTAAGAGTTTCTATTACAGGTGATATAGTAAATGAAGTTGAAACGGCTTATCGAATCTTAGATAGTCTAGATTTATCCTCCCGTCCAAAAATTAATCTTATTTCTTGTCCAACTTGTGGAAGAACTAATATTGATCTAATTAAAATTTCTAATGAAGTAAATAATCAATTAAAAAATATTGATAAAGATTTAGATGTGGCTGTTATGGGATGTATCGTAAATGGTCCTGGAGAAGCAAAGGAAGCTGATATTGGAATTGCCGGGGGAAATGGTAAAGGGGTTCTTTTTAAAAAAGGACAAATCTTAAAAGAAGTTCCGGAAGATCAATTAATTGATAGTTTACTAGATGAAATTGAAAAAATATGATTTCTATTTAAATCCCTATACTTAGAATAAGTTTTTTAGTTAGTTGAAATTAATGGAAATTATCACACTTAGAGGCATTCTAAAATCAGATAATTTTAAAGATTAAAATTACTGAATAGTAAAATAAACTATTTATGAATACATTTACTGAAGTTTTACAAAGTTATAATTTAGATTTAGTTGAAATAGTTGAACACTCATATTCTAATCAGATAGAATTTGTTTTCTCTGAAATTAATGAGAATCAAATAAACCCTTTAAAGAAAGAGCTTGAAGAAATTTTTGTATTTCCCAAGCCCTTTTTTATTCAGTGTTCTTTTAAACATATTAATAAAGATAATCCTAATTCAGAAGTAGAAGCTGAAGAAGATTTAACCAATTCTGGATCTGACTTATCAGAGCCAGTATTTAGTGACGATATTCCTGTAAGATCATCTGTTGATTTTGAGGATGGAGAGCTTATTTCCTTTTCTCAGGAAGAAGATTTATTCTCTGAACCTCCGTTAGAAATGGATGAGATTTTAAACGAAATAGAATCTAGTCCAAATGAAAAATCAGATAGTCAAAACCACAATGAAGAAAACGATTTCAATCTAGATGATTGGAAAGAGGAACAGCTTAAGAACGAAAAGAAAAAGGAAAAGGAATTATCGTTAAAAGCTAAAGAAGCGACCCATAAACTGTTAGAACCTGGTCAATATGTTTTTGGAAAAGAGATAAAAAAAGAATCTATTCCAATTATTGATGTTGACTTTTCTAATGAATATCCAGAAAAAGATATTAGTTTAGAAGGAACAATATTTAAAACTGAAACTAAAGACACTAAGAAAGGTACTATTTTTAGTTTTTATATTACTGATTATACTTGTAGTATTGTAGTTCAAACATTTATTTCTAATAAAAAAGAAGAGATAAACAAAATTATTAGTGCCAATTTAACTGAAGGAAAAAGGATAAAAGTTTTTGGAAATATCGAATTTAACGAATTTCAGAAAGAAAAGATTCTTAGAGCCAGATCAATTCAGATTCTAGAACCAGTAAAAAGAATTGATACAGCAGAAGATAAAAGAATAGAACTTCATCTTCATTCACAATATAGTACTTTAGATGGCGTAGCTAAGGTTAAAGATATTGTTAACCGTGCTATAGAAAATAATTACGAAGCTATAGGTATAACTGATCATGGAGTCCTTCAGGCCTATCCTGAATTTCAAAGACTAACAAAAGGAACTAATTTAAAAGTTCTTTACGGTGTTGAAGCCAATATGGTTGATACCCAAAGTAGGATAATTATTGGTAATACTGATCTTACCATTGATGATGAAATTGTTTTTTTTGATTTAGAAACAACTGGAACTTCAATATATAAAGACCAGGTTATTGAAATAGCAGCTGTTGTTTTAAAGAACGGAAAAATAACTGATTCATTTCAAACATTAGTAAACCCTCATATTCCCATTCCCAAAAAAATTACCGAAATTACAGGAATAACTAATCAGGATGTCCATGAAGGAATTGAAGAAGATGAAGCCTTTGAAAAGTTCTTTGAATTTGTTAATAACAGAGTTTTAGTAGCTCATAATGCTACTTTCGATATAGGCTTTGTCAAACGTTGGCTAAATAAACATGATAAACCATTTGAATTTACTTTTATCGATTCCTTGCCTTTGGCTAGAGCTTTAGTTCCAGAAATAAGTCGGTATAATATGAACCGCTTATGTTCTTTCTTTAAAATTAAAAATGAAAGAGCCCATAGAGCAAAAGAAGATTCTGAAGCTAGTGCAAAAGTTTTAGTAAAACTTTTTGATAGAGCTAGAGATAAAGGTGTTATAAAGCTAAAAGATTTAAACTCTTTAATTGATATTAAAACAATGGCTTTAAAAAACCCGCATACAAATCATATTATTGTTTATGCTTTAAATCAAAAAGGACTATATAAACTCTACCAGTTAGTTTCTGATTCTCATATGAAATATTTCTATAAATATCCTAGAATTCCAAAAGAAATACTACAGGAAAACAGAGAAAATTTATTATTTGGTTCTGCCTGCAATAAAGGTGAATTATATGAAGCTATTTTAGATGGATCACCTGACGAAGTTTTAAGAGAAATTGCAGAGTTCTATGATTATTTAGAAATTCAACCTGTTCAAAATTATTCTCATCTAAAGAGAAATGGGATTAAACTTTCTAAAGAACAACTAGAAGACATTAATAATAAAATAATCCAAATTGGAAAAGAAACTAATAAATTGGTTATAGCTACCAGTGATGCTCATTTTCTGGATCCTCAGGAGAGTATCTTTAGAGAAATTATTAAAAGTGCAACTTCAAAACAAAATCCTTCTAATAAGGCTCCTCTCTATTTAAGAACAACGCATGAAATGTTAGAAGAATTCAAATATCTTGGATATGATTTAGCCAGAGACGTTGTTATTGAAAATCCTAAAAAATTGCTTGAATTTTTTGGGGATGTTAAACCAATTCCGGATGGAACATTTCCACCAGTTATAGAAGGTGCTGATGAAGAAATCAGAGATATGACTTATAAACGAGCTCACGAAATTTATGGAAAAAATTTACCAAAATTCGTAGAAAAACGCATTAAACGCGAGCTCGATTCTATTATAAGTAATGGTTATGCTGTATTATATCTGATAGCTCAAAAATTGGTTAAACATTCTGAAGACGCAGGTTTTATTGTAGGTTCAAGAGGTTCCGTTGGATCTTCATTTGTTGCCTATCTTTGTGGAATTACTGAAGTAAATTCACTTAGAGCCCATTATGTTTGTCCAAATTGTCATTACACTGAAGAAGTTAAAGAAAATGGAGTTATAGGACCTGATTTAAAAGATAAAACATGTCCTCATTGTCAGACAAACTTGAGAAAAGAAGGTTTTGATATTCCGTTTGAAACTTTCCTTGGTTTTGAAGGCGATAAAGAACCTGATATAGATCTTAATTTTTCTGGCGATAATCAGGCTGAAGCCCATAGATATACAGAAGAACTTTTTGGTGAAGGCAAAACCTTTAGAGCGGGAACAATTTCTACAATTCAGGAAGCCTCAGCATTTGGTTATGTAAAGAATTTTTTCGAAGAACAGGGAAGCGATATTCCAAAAGCTGAAATTGAACGTCTTAAAGTAGGTTGTACAGGAATAAAACGTACTACTGGACAACACCCGGGTGGAATTATGGTTGTGCCAAAGAGTAAAGATATTTTTGAATTTACTCCCATACAATATCCTGCTGACGATATAAATAGTCCGAATATAACAACTCACTTCGATTACCATTCAATCTCAGGAAGATTATTAAAACTGGATATCCTGGGTCATGATGATCCTACAATGTTAAGACGATTAGAACTTTTAACTGGTGTTAATCCGAGAGAGATCCCACTAGATGATAAAGACGTTATTAGTTTATTCACGAGTACTGATAGTCTTAATTTTAAAAAGAAATGCGATATAAAACTTGGTAACTTTGGAATTCCTGAATTTGGCACTTCTTTTGTCTATCAGATGATTCGAGATTTAAAACCTAAAACATTTTCAGATTTAATACGAGTTTCTGGTTGGTCTCATGGTACTGATGTTTGGACTGGTAATGCTCAACAACTGGTTAAAAGCAATAAAAAGGTTGATGAAATTATAAGTACTCGAGATGATATTATGCTCACTTTATTATCAAAAGGTTTAGAACCAATTGATTCTTTTACTATTATGGAAAAAGTCAGAAAAGGAAAAGGACTTAGTGACGAGGATATTAAAACGATGAAAAAACATAATGTCCAGGATTGGTTTATTGAATCTTGTCAAAAGATACAGTACTTATTTCCAAAAGCTCATGCGGTAGCTTATGTTATTATGGCTTTTAGAATTGCCTGGTATAAGATTCATTATCCTTTAGCTTATTATGCATGTTTCTTTGGAATTCGTTCAAAAGAGTTTGATTTACCGATTATATCTGCTGGTATGGATGCAGTTAATGATGAAATTAAACGAATTAACGAATTGTCAAGATATGGAAAACTTTCTAATAAGGATAATCAGAGTTTAGTTTCATTACAGTTAGCTTTGGAAATGTATGCAAGAGGATTTAATTGTTTAAATATAGATCTTGAGAAATCTCATTATAATGAATTTAAAATTGAAGATAATGCTTTAAGACCGCCATTTAATACAATAAATGGAATGGGAGATACAGCTGCTGAAAGTTTATATAATACAATAAAGAATAATAAAATTTTGTCTCAGGAAGATTTATTAAATAAGAGCAAGATTACCAAAACTAATTTAAATACTTTAGAAGATTTAGGTTGTTTAAAAAATATGCCTAAGAGTAATCAAATTTCATTTTTCTAAAATAAAAGTCCAGGAAATTGTTACTTTTTCCTGGACTAAATTTATTTAAATTAAAATGATACTATAAGACCCTCTTCTTCAGCATAATATGAATTAATACCACCAGCCTGATATATAGAGATATTACCAACATCTGGATAAGTTTTTTCAATAAGTCTCTTAGTTACTATAGCTCCGGGTTTATTAAAAACGTCTAGGATTATTACGTTAACATCTTTCATATCTTTTAATTTGCCCATTTGCTCAACTAATTTTTTAATAGCTTTGGCCTCACCTCTAACTTTATAAAGAATATCCAATTTTCCATCAGTTCCTTTTCCAATAATTCTAATATTAAAGGTTCGGGCAAATTTACCAACAAAATAATTGAGTCGACCATTTTTAATTAAGTTTTCAAAACGACCCAGAGTAAAAAGTGTTTCTAGGCTATCACGATATTCATTTAATTCAGAAACAACTTCATCAAAAGATTTTCCTTGAGCAATTAATTCATCAGCTTTTTCAACTAATAATAATTCTGTTCCACCTGTTCCCATAGAATCTATAATTTCAATCTGCTTTTCCGGAAATTTTTCAAGAGTCATTTGTTTAGCTACTTGAGCAGAATTATAGGAACCGGATAAATTATGTGAGAGAGTAACAGCAATTATTTTATCAGCATCATCCTTTTCAAAAGCTTCTCTAAAAGCATTAGGACTTGGACAAGCTGTTGTAGAAGCAATAGCTGATTCATCAATAGCATCGACCATTTCGCGAATATCTAAATTTTGATCATCTATAAAATTTTTATTTTCAACTGTTATGCTTAAGGGGACTTCTTCAAATGCTGCTTCGCTTTTTGGTTTATAATCTTGTTGAAAGTCGGCAGCTGAATCCGGGACTATTTTCCAAGACATAGTTACCTCTAAATTATTCTTTTATTATATAGTTATAGCTTAAATTTAATAAATTAAACATTTTTATTTAAAAAAATTCGTTTAACATTTGTATTAAATTCGTGTATAATATATTTCTGTTTGTACCCATAGCTCAGATGGAAAGAGTATTAGCCTCCGAAGCTAATGGCCGGCGGTTCGAATCCGCCTGGGTACACTTATTAACTGATAATAATATTTTAATTTAAGATAATAAAAGACGGTCATTGAAAACCGTCTTTTTTAATTCTCCTATTTTCTTGATTTAATTTATTAAAATTTAAAAATTACTTAAATTTCTTTAATTAGAAGAATTGTTAGATTCTAAAGAACTATTATTGCCTGATGAATTTTTAAATCCATTTGAAATATTAGTTCCAGAAGAAGAACTATTATTAGTATTTGAACTACTTGTTGACTTTTGATTATTTGGTTCTGTTCCTTTTATATAATATTCTGAAGAACTTCCGTCTGGAATTAAAGTTGGTCCTTCAGGATATTGAACAATTGTAGAAGGTTTGGTAAAAGTTTTTGTTTTTGTATTTACTTCAATTGTATTAAAAACATTCTCAAATAAAGCAGCTGGACCAGGTTTATCTCCTCCGAATATTCCGATATTTAGAGGATATTCTGTTCCATTTACATTAACTGAACCAGTATCATAACCATACCAAACGGCCATTGAATAGGTTGGTGAATATCCACAATACCAAGCGTTTAATTGATTATCTATTGTACCTGTTTTTCCAGCTATTTCGGTTCCATTAACATTAATTGTTGTTGTTCCTCCATTACTAGCTTGTTTTAAAACATCAGTTATTAAGAAACTAGTTTCGGGAGAGAAAACTTTTTCTTTAGTTGGATTGTGGGAAACTATGATAGCACCGTTATTATCTTGAACTTCATAATATAAATAAGGAGCAATATAATCACCATTTCGAGCAAAGGTTGAATAGGCACTAGCCATCTGTTCTGTTGACTGGCCTTCTACATAACCGCCCAGAGCTAAAGCAGCTGAATTATTATCACCCTCAGAAATAGTTAACCCTAATTTTTGTGCGTACTCCATACTTTTAGGAATTCCAAGTTTTTGATTAACCTGAACCGCAATTGTATTTATAGATTCTTTTAGAGCATTTCTAACTGTTGTTGGTCCAATAAAAGTTAATTCTGAATTTTGAGGCTGCCATCCATTAATATTAATGGGTTCATCATTAAAGATACTAGCTAAAGTAATAATTTTTTCTTCCAAAGCTGGTCCATATGTAGTAAGTGGTTTAGTAGATGATCCTACTTGAAATTGAGAGGTTGCTCTATTTAACGATAAACTTGTTTTTTCGTTTCTTCCGCCAACAATACCAACAACACCACCATCTTCATTATTAATAATAGTAGCTCCAACTTCCGGTAAATATGTCTCACCTGTTGCCTCTGAAACTATAACTGCATTTTCAGATTGACCAGGAAAAAGATTATCATTTAAACTCGCCTGCTCTAGGGCTGTTTGAACGGTTGGATCAACAGTTGAATAAATCTTTAAACCAGTTGTATTAATATATTTAACCGCCTCATCTTCAGACATATTCAGAGCTTCCTGAATATCATTAACCAGTGAATAGTAAACAGCATCAGTAAAATAAGAATAGGTTTTATTAGGATTATTAACGACTAGGCCAGGATTCGTTTTTATTATTTGACGAGCTGCTTCAGCTTCATCTTGTATAATATAACCCTGATCCTGCATTTCATTAATAACATTTAAAGCTCTAGTCTGATTGTTTGGATTTAAAATAATCTGACCATTTTCATTTCTTCTAATCTCATTAGTTTCATCATAGGTATATGGATCAAAGTAACTCGGAGAATTTGGAACAGCAGCTAAAATCGCTATTTGACCCAGATTCAATTCTTCAATATTCTTTCCAAAATATTGTCGAGACGCTGCCTGTATTCCTTCTGATCCATGAAAATTAACTTTATTCAGATAACTGGTTAAAATTTGATCCTTAGAGTAAACCTGTTCTAACTGAAGAGCTAAAACCCATTCATCAAATTTTCTTTGAATGGTTTTTTCAGAAGTAAGATGAGTTAATTTTATTAATTGTTGTGTTATTGTTGAACCACCGGAACCATTTAAATTTTGATTTGAAATTACTTCCCGAACTGCTCTTAAAACACCAAATATATCAACCCCCGGGTGATCATAAAATCTTTTATCTTCTATAGCTATAAAGGCATTTTTAACATTTTCTGGAATTTGTTCAGACATTAGAGTTTGTCTGTTTTCTTCTCCCTGAAGATTTTGATAGGGTTGGTCATTTCTATCGTAAATTACAGCATTTTGAGAATAGTCAAACAGGGCGGTATTGAGTGGAGGAACTTTTGGATAAAAATAAGCTATAACAGCAATACTCCCCGCTATTGCTATTAACAATAATATAAAAAGAAATATAAATAATCTCTTAAAAAAATGATGTTTCTTTTTTACTTTTGTATTTTTCAAAATTCAATTAATTTCTAGACAACTTATAAAAAATTATTATATCACGTTTTTTTAAATGTTATTTATTTTACTTTAAAGTCACGAATTCTTCTAAATTATAGTAATTCCGAATTACTAAATTTAAATGTTATAATAATTTTTTAGTGACAAATAAATTAAAAAAATATTCTACAATAAGCAATAATCCAGAAATTGAATACATAGTAAATAAAAGTCGTTTTATCGCTAGAGCTTATCCAGTATCCAATCCAGAGGAAATTGAAGAAATAATACAATCTGTTCGGAAAGAACATTACAAAGCCAATCATGTTTGTAGTGCTTATATTTTAGCTCAAGAGCCGGTTAAGTTAAAATATAGTGATGACGGCGAACCGTCAGGAACGGCTGGAAGGCCTATTTTAAATGTTATAGAAAAGCAGGAATTAACTGATATACTTATTTTGGTAATCCGGTATTTTGGCGGAATAAAACTCGGTAAAGGTGGTCTGGTTAGAGCCTATACTGAATCTGCCAGTAGAGTTTTAGAAGAAGCTACTAAAGTCTGGGTTCAAGAATACTGTATAATTGAGATTGAAACTGAATATTCTTTTTATCAGGGACTAAAACTTGAGTTAGCTAAACATAATATTAAACCTGAAAAAGAAGAATTTTTAGATATAGTTCGTTTAAGATTCGAAATACCAGTAGAAGAAACGGATTGGTTTATTAATTTTATAGAAGATTATACAAATAATAATTATCTGGATGAGATAATTGAAACAAAACTTTTAGAAAAGAAATTTAATGAAGCGCATATTATAAAATAAGAGGAGGTTAATATGTCAGGACATAGTAAATGGGCTAATATAAAAAATAAAAAAGGAAAGAATGATGCTGCCAGAGGAAAAATCTTCACTAAAATGGCTAAAAAGATCGCAGTTGCCAGTAGAGAGGGTGGACCCGATCCTGATATGAATGCTAAACTCCGTGAAGCTGTTGCAAAAGCAAAAGCAGCAAATATGCCTAACGATAACATAGACAGAGCTATTAAAAAGGGAGCAGGAGAATTAGGAAATAGTGTCTTTGAAGAAATAACCTATGAAGGTTATGGTCCTAACGGAGTAGCTGTTATAGTTTCAGCTCTAACTGATAATAAAAATAGAACTGCAGCTGATATTAGACACGCCTTTGATAAAAACGGAGGTAATCTGGGAACAACTGGATGTGTTAGTTTTATGTTTGATAAAACTGGTCAGATTTTAGTTGAAAAAGGGGACCTGGATGAAGATGACTTTATTATGGAAATGTTAGACGCTGGTGCTGATGATATTCTTTCAACCGAAGACGGGTTTGAAGTAATAACCAGTCCAGGTGATTTTCTCACAGTTTCAGATAAAATTGATGAAATGGGAATTAAACCTGTCAGTGCCGAAATTGCTCAAATTCCTT
>CANQNI010000012.1 GCA_947625175.1 uncultured Eubacteriaceae bacterium
AGCTCCGGTACAGGTTGAATTAATCCCTGTTGCTGATAGACATAAAAATTTTGCTACAGAACTGAAAGATAGATTATTAGAAGAAGGAATTAGAGCAGAGGTCGATAATAGAGATGAAAAAATTGGTTATCGAATTCGTGAAGCTCAGCTCAATAAAATTCCATATATGTTAGTTCTAGGCGATAAAGAAATGGAAAGTAATAATTTCCAGGTACGTAATCGTAACAATGAACAAAGTAATTATAGTTACGAAGAATTTGTTGATTTAGTTAAGCAAAAAATTAACAGTAAATCTAATACTCTAGATTAATTTTTATATAGTAGTTGTTATTTTAAGAAAAATACTTTATAATATTTGAAGTTTAAGCAGAAGGATCCGCTTCTCACCTGTCTGGCATGAGCTTGAAGGTTATAAAATAGTTAATGATACAGGCGGAATCTTTCCGCCTGTTTTTTTATTTTATTTATATGGAGGCAAAGAAAATAGCAAAAAGATTTCACCACGAAATTAACAATCAAATTCGAGATCGGGAAATACGTGTGATAGATCCTGAAGGTCACATGTTAGGAATAATGAGTAGAAATGAAGCTTTAGACAAAGCTTATGATTACGATTTAGATTTAGTTAAGATTTCGCCTCATGCTAAACCACCTGTTTGTAAAATTTTAGATTATGGTAAATTCCGTTATGAAGAAGTTCGAAAAGCTAAAGAAGCAAAGAAGAAACAAAAAACGGTTTTATTAAAGGAAATACGTATGTCTGTTCGCGTTGAAGAACATGATTTGGATGTTAAAGCCAGAAATTGTATCAAATTTTTAAAACAGGGTAATCGAGTCAAAGTATCTATCCGATTTAGAGGCCGTGAAATGGCTTATACAGATCGTGGAAAAGAAGTCCTCAACGACTTTGTAAATCGAGTATCAGAATATGGTACAGTAGATCGAAAACCAAAGTTAGAAGGTCGAAATATGAGCATTTTTCTAACTCCTAAAAAAGTTGGATAAGAAGAAGAGGGAATATTATGCCTAAAATGAAAACAAAAAGAGCTGCTGCAAAACGTTTTAAAGTTAAAAAGTCAGGAAAAATAAAACGTGCAAAAGCTTATAAAAGTCATATTTTAAATAATGAATCAAAAAGACCTAAGAGAAAAAGAAATCTAAGAAAACAAACTTATGCAGATAAGGCTAATGCTAAGTCAATTCGCAGGATGCTTGGAAAGTAGGTAGATTATGGCTAGAATTAAAAAAGGAAAAACAGCTAGAAGAAGACATAAAAAAATTCTTAAGATGGCGAAAGGCTATTATGGAGCTAAGAGTAAATTATATAGATCTGCTAATGAAGCAGTAATGAGAGCCTTAAGATCATCTTATCGTGGTAGAAAAGAAAAGAAAAGAAACTTCAGAAGACTTTGGATAACCAGAATTAATGCGGGAGCTCGTGAATATGGAATGTCTTATTCTAATTTCATGCATGGTTTAAAATTAGCTAATGTTAAAATTGATAGAAAAATGTTAGCTGATCTGGCCATGAATGAACCAGATGCTTTTAAAGAATTAGTTGATATATCAAAAGCTCAACTTGCGTAGTAATTATTTAACTCCTTCGGGAGTTTTTTTTTATGCGTAAAATTATTAAATTATCTTTTTTACGTTTTTATAAGAATTATTAGAAGTAAAACACTAACATAAATTTCCACAGTGATATAATAACCGATATTAATAATTCGGAACGAAAATGAATACAATTAGAAAAATTCTAAAAATCTTCGATATTAGAAAATTAACAAGTGGACAAACAATATTTTTAGGATTTGCTTTAATCGCATTTTGTGGAATGTTTTTATTAATGCTTCCTATTTCTAATAATTATGGATTATGGACCAATCCAATTGATTCTTTGTTTACTGCCATATCGGCTGTATGTGTTACAGGCTTAATTGTTGTTCCTACTGGAACCTATTGGAATCTTTTTGGACAAATTATAATTATTATTTTAATTCAAATTGGTGGATTAGGATTTATGACCTTTATGACTATGGCTTTTATAGCTACTGGTCGAAGAATTACAATTCATGATAGACTCGTTATTCAATCTTCAATAAATTCTGACCATCTTGCTGGAATTGTTCAGTTTGTTAAAACTATTTTAACTTATGCACTCTCTATTGAATTCTTAGGCGCTATATTATTATCTTTTATATTTATCCCTCGATTAGGCTTTATTAGAGGTATTTATTTTTCACTTTGGCATGCAATTTCTATGTATTGTAATGCTGGATTTGATCTAATGGCCTCCTTAGGCGAAAGTAGTTTTACTGCTTATGTTAGTAATGTCTGGTTAACGCTTGTAATTTGCTTTTTGATAATTGTAGGTGGTCTAGGATTTTCTGTTTATGTTAACCTTAGAGATTATATTAAAGGTGGAAGATTGGCTATCCATACTAAAGTTGTATTAATAACTACCGGAATTCTATTAATAGGGGGAACTTTATTATTTCTATTTTTTGAATGGAACAATCCGGCTACGTTAGCTGACTTACCCTGGTATGGAAAAATTTGTGCAGCTTTTTTTCAATCTACTACACCAAGAACAGCTGGGGCTAATACAATTGATCAGGCAATGTTAACACCACCTTCTTTAATATTAACGGATGTATTAATGTTTATTGGAGCTTCCCCAGGTTCTACAGGAGGTGGAATAAAAACTACTACTATATTTGTTTTATTTTTGACAGTTTGGTCAGTCTTAATGAGTAAGGAAGATGTTAACTGTTTACGCAGGAGAATTCCTTTTGAAACCATTAAACGTGCCTTAGCTATCTTTACGATTGGAATTGTAGTTGTTGGTTTTATGTTTTTCTGCTTAATGGTCGCTGAGCCTGCTTTTTCCTCAGATTCGTTATTATTTGAATTATTATCAGCTTATGGAACAGTTGGTCTAAGTACCGGAATTACAGCTGAATTAACAGATTTTAGTAAAATAGTTTTGATTATTTGTATGTTTGTTGGTAGAGTGGGTCCCTTAACAATTGCTTATATTATTACAAATACTGAAAAACGGAGCTTAATGAATCAGGGACATTATAAACTTCCAACAGCAAGTATTTTATTGGGGTAATTATGAGAAACAGATCGTATGGAATATTAGGATTGGGTCATTTTGGTGAATCATTAGCACTAAATTTAGCTAAACTAGGAGCTGATGTTATTGTTATTGATAAGAATGAAGATAAAATTCAAAATATCGCAAATGATGTTGCTTATGCTGTTCAGGCAGATGTAGCTGATTTAAATGCTCTAAAATCAATTGGTCTTAAAAACGTTGATGCAGCCGTTATAAGTTTAACCACTGATATAAATGCTAGTCTTATGGCTGTCTTAAATTGTCAGGAACTTAATATACCTCGGATTTATTCAAAAGCTAATAATGCTCAACATGCAAGAGTTTTAAAACATTTGGGAGTAGATCGCGTTTTTAATCCAGAGAATGAAATGGGAAAACAAACTGCTCAGGATCTCTTTGGTGGTAGTTTCTTTCATCAATTAAATTTAAGTGACGACTATACCATTGCTGAAATAACTCCTTTAAATAGTTGGAATAATAAAACTTTAAGCAGTTTGGATATTAGAAAAAGATATGGCTTAAACGTGGTGGCCATTATGACTGGTGAGGACAATATAAATATTAATCCAATCCCAAATGATATAGTTCCACCTAATTCTAAGTTAGTAGTATTAGGAGCCAATAACGCTATAGAAAATTATAATCAAATGGTTTAGAGCAAAATGATTACCTCTGTTAATAATAAAGATATTATTAATATTTCTAAATTAAAGTTAAAAAAGTATAGGGATAAATCGAATTACTTTCTTATTGAAGGTATAAAACTCCTTGAAGAAGCTATTAATAATAATATAAGAATTAAAAAAATTTATCTTACTGATAGGTTTGATTATAACGATTTAAATTTAGAAAAACTTAATCTAATTAAAGTAAATCAACAGGTATTTCAGAAATTAACCTCTCAAAAGAATCCAGAGGGAATAATAGGAGTTATAGAGAAAAAATCTTTACCTAAATCAAAACTGGATAAAAAATTAATATTATTAGATAATATTCGGGATCCAGGAAATTTAGGGACAATCATTAGAACTGCTGATGCAGCAGGATTTAATCAGATTGTCTGTTCCAATAATTGTGCTGATCTTTTTAATGAAAAAACAATACGCTCCTCAATGGGTTCTATTTTTCATATTCCAGTTCTGCTTAACATGGATTTAAATATAGTAGTTGACTCTCTTTTAAATAAACAGTTTGAAGTAATAGGAACATCTTTAAATGGTAAATTAATGTATCTAAATCAAATAAAGGTTCCAACTAAATTCGCTTTAATTCTTGGTAACGAATCTCATGGAGTTTCTAATGAACTTCAAAATAAATGTACTCAACTTTTAAAATTACCGATCTTTGGTAAAGCAGAATCTTTAAATGTTTCTATTGCTGCTGGAATATTTATGTATGCATTTGTTGATCAATATAACGAAACGAAATAATAACTAATAATCTCAATATAAATATTTCTATTCGACTTTTTTAATATTTTTGATACAATTAATATAACCTCTTAAAATTGAGAGGTTTTTTTAATATCAGTATTAGATAAGGGAACATATGAACAACGATCTTAATAGTATTAAAACAAATTTTGTTCAAAGTTTAGAAAAAGTAAAATCTGAAAAGGATTTAGAAGCTTTACGAGTAAATTACCTTGGTAAAAAGGGTGAGATTACTCAAATAATGCAGAATATTAAAAATCTTCCAAAAGAAGAAAAACCGATTGTAGGTAAAGAGGCAAATCAACTAAGATCATTTATTGATTCTGAATTAAAGGAAGCTAGAAATAAATTAGAACAGGATAGAATTAACTCTAATTTAGAAAAAGAAAAAATTGATGTAACTCTTCCAGGAAAAGATCAAAATGTTGGTGGGCTTCATCCTCTTAATAAGGTAATTAATGAACTTGAAGATATTTTCTTAGGAATGGGATTTACTATTGAAGATGGTCCAGAAATTGAATGGACAAAATATAATTTCGATTATTTAAATATGCCCCCCGAGCATTCATCTAGAGATTTATCAGAAAGCTTTTATTACAGTACTGATGAAGGAAAAGAAATAGTTTTAAGAACTCAAACATCCCCAGTTCAAATAAGAGTTTTACAGAAAAAAGGTGTTCCACTTCGAATTGTTTCTCCAGGTAGGGTTTTTAGAGCTGATGATATTGATGCTACCCATTCTCCAGTTTTTCATCAAATTGAAGGTTTAGTTGTTGATAAAAATATCACAATGGGTGATTTAAAAGGAACTCTTGAATTATTTGCCAAAAAATTATTTGGCGAAGATATAAAAACAAGATTTAGACCTCATCAGTTTTATTTTACTGAACCATCTGCAGAAATGGATGTGTCCTGTTTCAATTGTGGAGGAAAAGGATGTAACGTCTGTGGAGGAACAGGTTGGATTGAAATGTTAGGATGTGGAATGGTTCATCCAAACGTTCTAGAAGCCGTTGGAATTGATTCGTCAGAATATTCCGGATTTGCTTTTGGAGCTGGTCTGGATAGAATAGCAATGCTTAAATACGGTATTAATGATTTAAGATTATTATTTGAAAATGATATTAGATTTTTAAAACAATTTGCTTAAAGGAAATATATGCTTACTTCTTTAAACTGGTTAAAAGAATACGTTAATATAGATAAAACTCCAGAAGAATTAGAAGATATTCTAACTAATTCAGGAACAAAAGTTGAAACGATTAATCCGGTTAATAATACTATTAAAAATATTAAGGCTGGGTTAATTAGGAAAATTGAAAAACATCCTAATGCAGATAGATTATTTATTTGTAAAGTAGATATAGGGGAAGAGGCTCCAATTACAATAGTCACCAGCGCAACCAATGTCTTTGAAGGTGCTCTAGTACCGGTTGCAGTTGATGGAAGTGTAATTGGAGATGGAACAGAAATAAGAAAAACAGAATTTAGAGGCGTTGAATCCGATGGAATGTTCTGTTCTGTTGAAGAATTAGGTATGAATACTGATCTTTTTCAGAAAGAAATTTTAGATGGAATTTATATTCTTCCAAAAAATTTTGTTTCTCCCGGAACAGATTTAAAAGAACCATTGTGGATTAATGATCAAATTATTGATATAGAATTAACAGCAAATCGTGGTGATTGTCAGTCTATTATTGGAATAGCTAAAGAAACAGCAGCAGCTTTAAATAAAGATGTTAAAGAGATTAATTTTTCAACTTCTAAAGGAATTGAAAATATAGATAATTATCTTAAAGTAACTGTTGAATCAGAAAAATGTCCTCGATATACAGCAAGAATGTTTAAAGTAAACAAGATTGAACCGTCTCCACTTTGGATGCAACTTAAGTTACTCAATAGTGGAGTAAGGCCAATTAATAATATTGTTGATGTAACTAATTATGTAATGTTAGAAATGGGACAACCACTACATGCATTTGATTATAAATCAATTGGAACTGATGAGATTATTGTAAAAACAGGAAATAAAGAAAAGACAGTAACAACTTTAGATGAAAAAGAAAGACCGATTCATGAAGATATGCTCATGATAACTAATGGTAAATATCCTATAGCTGTTGCTGGAATAATGGGTGGACTCAACTCTGAAATAACCAAAGAGACTAAACTTGTAGTCTTAGAAAGCGCTAATTTTGATAAAACTTCTATTAGATTAACTTCTAAAGATTTAGGACTCAGAACTGAATCTTCAAGTCGTTATGAAAAAGGTATTTATCCAGAATTAGCAGCTGAAGCTTCAAAAAGAGCCGCTCATCTATTTGAAGAAATAAATGCAGCAACTCCTATTGAAGGTTTTATTGACATTCAAACAGTTAAAAGCAAAGAACCTACCGAAATAATTTTAGAAAAAGATTGGTTAAATAAATTTCTGGGAGTTGATTTAGAATTAGAGGAAATTATTAATTATTTAGAGCGATTATTTCTTGAAGTAAACAAAATAGATGCTAATACATTAAAAGTTATAATTCCAAATTATCGTCAAGATTTGGAATTACGCGAAGACTTAGCAGAAGAAGTCGCTCGTCTTTATGGATATAATAATATTCCTTCTACTTTAATGGCCGGAGAAACTTTTGTTGGAGAAAGAACACCTGAACAAAAGTTAAGAAAGGATTTAGAAAATCTATTAACAGGATTAGGACATTATCAAACAATGACAACTTCTTTTACGAGTCCAAACCAAATAAAAAATTTAGGTTTAAATCCTGATGACGATAAAGTTCTAATACTTAATCCTCTTGGGGAAGAAAGTAGTTTAATGAGAAGTACTTTGCTTCCGCATCAATTAGAATTAATAAGTTTAAACAATAATAGAGGAAATTCAGAAGGTCAATTTTTTGAAATTCAAAAAACTTATCATCAAGAACCGGTTGGAGAATTACCATCTGAACAAATTCAATTGGTGATTTCAGAATATGGAAAAGATAAGGACTTTTATGATTTAAAAGGAAAAGTAGAATCTGTCTTATCATTATGTGGTATTAAGAATTATAAATTTTTACCTGAAGGTTCTGAAACATGGCATCCTGGTAGAAAAGCCCAAGTAGTTATTGAAGATGATATTATTGGTGAAATTGGTGAAATTCATCCTAATGTAGTAAAAAATTATGATTTACCTAAACGTGTTTATGTAGCCGATTTATCTTTTAATAAATTAGCTCAATATGCTAATGATGAGATAAGTTATCAAGATTTACCAATTTATCCAGATATAACAAGAGATTTAGCATTTATTATTGATAAAAATATTCTTTCAGATGACTTAAGACAAGTAATATTTGATAATGCAGGAAAAAATCTGGAATCAATAGAATTGTTTGATGTTTATACTGGTAATCAAATCCCAGAAGATAAAAAATCACTGGCCTATAAACTTGTTTTTAGAAACCCAAACCGAACTTTAAAAGATATTGAAGTGAATGAAGCAGTCGATAATATTATTAAGGCTGTTCAAGAAGATTTAAGGGGAGAATTGCGAGCATTTTAATGAAAAACGGATTAAATACAGTAATAATTGCTTTAAATCGTATTAGTGGAGTCAGTAAAAGAAAATCCCGATTACTCTTAGATAATATTAAAAAAAGAGTTAAAAATATTGAAGATATTGATTTTGGAGAGGCTATTAGAATTGGAATTGATGTTGGGATATTCCAAAAGAACCAACCTGTTGGTTTCTTTCTAGATGCTTATAACCATGCCCAAAAGGTTTTAGAAATTTGTAAAAAAGAAAATATAAAAATAATTAATATTTTTTCTGATTATTTTCCTAAAGCCTTATCTTTTGATAATAGTCCTTATATTTTTTACTATAAAGGAAATCTCCAAGCTTTAGAGAATAAAAATAGAGCTACGGTTGTAGGAACCAGACATCCAAGTTCGGCTGGTTCAAATTTTGCATATGATATTAGTAAGGAATTAGTGGAAAATGGTTATACTGTAATTAGTGGATTAGCCTTAGGATGTGATACTGCTGCCCATAATGCTTGTATCCAAAATAAAGGACAAACCGTTGCTTTTCTTCCATCAAGTTTAAGCAATATTAATCCAAATAGTAATAAAGCATTAGCTCAGGAAATTATTAATCATAATGGTTTAGTTATAACTGAATTTTCACCTTTAGCTACTAGTAATGCAAATATGTATATAACAAGAGACCGATTTATTGCTGGAGCAACTAATCTTGTTTTTGCATCAGAATTTGATGAACAGAGTGGAACTTTACAAACATTAGAATTTGCATCTAAATTTAATAAACCAATTTATACTTTAAAGGAACTTGTGAAAAATAAAGAGTTTAATGGTTTTGAAAGTTTAGAAAGCAAAAAAATTAAATGTGAAGCTCTTGATTGGAATGAGTTAAAGAAAATAATAAAAAGTAGTAAAATTCACTAGGGAGATCAAAATGGCTGATAATGGAACGCTACAACTACATTTATTAAATACAGATATTCAAGTTAGAGCAGGAGATGATGAAGAAAAGATTCGTCAAATAGAAGAATATGTTCAAAATGAACTTAATACTATTAAAAGTAAAAATCAATTTGCTAATCATATTCATATTGCTCTATTAGGTTGTTTAAATTTAGCTGAAACTTTATTTGATTTAAATCAACAATTAGAAGAAAACACTCGTAATCATTCTGATGAGTTAATTTATTATAAAAATATTGAATCAAAAAAGAATGAAGAACAAAAAGCTTTAAATGAAGTTATCCAGTCCAAAACTGAAGAAATTGATAATTTAAAAACTAAACATAAGAATGAGCTCGCTGAAATTTATAAACAAACAAATGACAAAATTAATGAATTAAACGAATCTCATTCAAAAGAATTAGAACTTTTAAAACAAGATAAAGAAGCTTCTATTAAAATTATCAATGATGAAAAAGATAAGAAAATAGCTGAACTCATTTCTGAAAATGAAGCTAGACTTCAACAGTTAACGAGTGAAAATGATAAAATGCTTGAAGATCTCCAGAAGCAATTAAAAGAAGAATATGACAGAATTAACCAGGAGAAGGATACTATTATCTTAAATGTTAAAGAAGATAAAAAGAATGAAATAGAGCAACTCACTCAAGAAAAAGATGCTATTATTACTAGACTTAGAAAAGAAAGAGAATCAGAACTCAGAAGTCTGCATCAGGAAAAGGATGTTAAGATAGAACAGCTTACAAATGATAATGAAACATTAACTAATATTAATGTAAGCATGACCAAAGATCTTGATAATAAGAATGAGCTTCTTAATCAGTATAGAGAAAAATTAAAACAATCTAAAGATGAAAATGATATTAATCGAAAATCAATCATTGATTTACAAAATCAATTATTTGAAAATCAGATTGAATTAGCTAAACTTCAAAAACAAATTGAAGGTACTAGTTCAAGTCAAGTTAAACCAAAATCTTCTGAAGATAGAAATTTAAATGAAGTCATTTTTGATTTAAAGAACCAGGAGATTAAATAAGATAGAACTTAACAAGATCGAGAAATCGGTCTTATTTTTTTTCTCATAATTTAAATTATCCGAAATATTTTTTAACTAAAAAAAAGAGTAGATATTTCTACTCGATAAATTTAAAAAAAGGAAATATAACGATTATTACTTAATTTCCTATTTTAAATACTGCAGAAACATCAGCATCCTCAGTCGTCTTATATTGGGATAGGGGATTACTATTAAGAGCAATTTGAATTTCATGATTTTCTAGATGCGTGTAAATTTCTGTAGTTTGTGTACTTTCATGACCTAAAACTTGTTGAAGTGTTTTAATATCGATCTGTCCATAGTAGTGCATTAAAGTTGCTGCAGTATGTCTTAAGGAATGAACCGTATATTTGTGCGGATCTAAACCAATTTGTCTTACATATTTCTCTATCATATGTTCTATTCCACGTGTAGAAAACTGAGTTCCTTTTTGACTAATAAACAGATATACTTGATCATCCAGCATCTGATCTTTAATTTGTTGATCTCTAATTGGAATATAACTAGCTAATGCTTGAAGGACAGCATCATTTAAGTATAAAATTCTGTCCTTTTTTCCTTTTCCAGTTATATGAATGGTATTCTTTTGGAAATCAGTAACTTTTAAATTTGTAAGTTCTGATACCCGTATTCCAGTATTAAGAAAAATAGTGAGAATCGCTCTATCTCTAATGCTATGTAGTCCACTAGGAGAATCTAAGAGATCTTGTGCTTGTTCTAATGTAAGATAATGAGGCTGCGGACGACCAATTTTTGGGGCTATTAATTCAAGCGCAGGATCTTCATCAATGGCATGAATGGTATGATATAAATATCTAAAAAAACCTTTTAATGTTGTTACTTTTCGTTTACGCGAATTCTCACTATTGTTTAGTTCTTTTGCTGTAAAACTTATAAAAGCATATAAATCAGCATAATGAATATCTTTAATATCTTCTATAGTAACATCACTTATATCTATTAAAGTATAATCAATAAAACTTGTACCATTCTTTCTTTTCTTTCTTATTAAATTTAAATTGGCTTTACCATTTCTAATTTTTAAATATCTTAATAGCCAAACTAAATCTCGTTTATAAGAAGTTAAAGTATGATCAGAATATCCTTTGATAGTTAATAAATAATCCAAGTATTCTTCAATAATAGGATTATTTGAAAACTTCTTTCTTAATTCTTTAAGTTCTTGTCTTTGATTTTCCTTACTAATTAAAGAATTAGAGTTTAATGATTCTGAATTAGATTTCTCACTTTTAGCCATGGTTTTTCCTAATAATTTTATTAGTTAAATAAATTATAACCTAAAATGTTAAAAAAGAGAATTGTTATTTGTCGAAAATGTTAACTTTTTAAATTTTTGTGACATTTTACATAATAATGTCGGAAATAATATAATTTTTCATTATTATATTATAATCTTATCTTATATTTATCAATTATAAGAAATTCTTATATCTTTTAGATAAATTAATCGAAGTTATTTCAGAATTGTAAATTATGTATATTTATTCAATATACATAAAAATGAATATTTATTCAAAAATTTGGGAAATAAAAAAATCACCATTTAGGTGATTTATAGTTTATTAATTGAGAGATCTGAAACATCTCTGGCGGCTTCTAAGATTGCTTCAGATAGACTAGGATGAGGATGGATTAAATCGGAAATTTCATTGGCAGACAGATTTTTTTCAATCGCTAAAACTAATTCCATTATTAAATCACTGGCATGAGTGCCAAATATAGTAGCTCCAATAATTTTTTGATTTGGATCAGTTAGAATTTTAACCATTCCATCTGTTTGATTCATGGAAATAGCTTTTCCAAGTAATCTAAAAGGAAAAGTTCCTTTTAAATAGGGAATATTTTTTTCTTTTAATTCATCTTCCGAATAACCTACTGAAGTTATTTCCGGTTCAGTATAGAGAGCATTTGGAACAGCTTTATAATTGATTTCTATTTTATTCCCAAGAATATTATTAACGGCCGTAAAAGCTTCATGAGAGGCCATATGCGCTAGCATAGGACTATTTACAATATCACCTATGGCATAAACTCGTTCATTATCTGTTTGGAGAAAATTATTAACTTTAATAAGATTATTATTATCTCTTCTAATATGAAGACTTTCATTATAAATATTATTAGTATTCGGTGTTCTTCCTACACAGATTAAAGCCATATCAGCTACTATGACTTTATCATTATCAGTAATAACTTCTATTTTATTATCTTTTTCTTTAATTGAGTTTACTTTAGTTTTTGTTAAAATTTTTACTTTATCCTTTTTAAGTATCCGAGTAAACTTTCTGATAATATCCTTATCCTGATTAGGAAGAATATGATCTTCCGCTTCAATTATTGTAACTTTAACTCCAAATCGGGATAGATATTGACAAATTTCTACAGCTGCCACCCCTCCACCAATTATAACTATTGTTTCAGGAAGAACTTCTAAATCAAATAATTCTTCAGTTGTAATAATATTATTCTTATTATAGTTAAAACTTTCAGGGATTATTGGACTTGAACCAGTAGCTAAGATTGTATAATCAGTAGGTAATTCAATTTTTTTATTTTTCGTTTTTACCTGAATTAAGTTATCCTTAATTAATTTACCTTCGCCTTTAATAAAGTTAATATGATTACTTTTAATTAAATTATTTATACCGTTTCTTAATTTATTAATATCTTTGTTTTTTCTATCGAGAATATCTTTAAAATTGTAAATCAAATCTGAAGTATCAATATTTAACGATTTTAAATCTTTGATTTCTTTTATTTTATTGGCTGTATGTAAAAAAATCTTAGTTGGAATACATCCTTTATTTAAACAGGTTCCACCTAATTCCTTATTTTCGATTAAATTAACTTTAGCTCCAAGTTTACTGGCCAATATAGCTGCTTCATATCCACCTGGTCCGGCACCTATTATAGAAATTGTAATATCTTTATCCAATTAATCCTGCCTTATCTAATATTTTAAGAACATTATCTTCAGCACCAATTGCCATAATATGAACTCCATTACATATCTTTCTATCTTTTAACTCCATAATAAAATCAGCTGCTATTTTAATTCCTTCCTCAGTTTTATTTGAGGATTTTTCTAAAAGATGGATTAAATTATCAGGTACTTCAATTCCAGGTACTTTTCTATTCATAAATCTAGCCATACCAGGTGATTTAAGTGGAATTATTCCAATTAAAATATTGGTATTCATATCTTTTGTTTGATTAGAAAAATCTTCTACTGTTTTGATATCAAAAACGCCCTGTGTCTGGAAAAATTTCGCTCCCATTTTAATTTTCTTTTTCATCTGAATTAATTCTAATTCAATGGGAGAATACTCTGGTGATGTAACAGCTCCACAATAAAACTGGGGAAATGGGGGAGATAATTCATTTCTTCCAAGATCAATCCCTTTCATTAAAGTTTCAGCAGTTTTTAAAATTCCAATAGCGTCTAATTCAAATACGGGTTTAGCTTCTGGATTATCACCTGAAGTAGGATGGTCACCCGTTAAACATAAGATATTTTGGATTCCAAAGTGAGCAGCACTTAATAATTCACCTTGAATAGCTATTCTGTTTCTATCTCTACCAGTTATTTGTAGAACCGGTTGAATTCCTCGATTAGCTAACTCAATACATAAGGCAAGTGAAGTTGCTTTAACTGAAGCAGATTGAAAATCAGTTACATTAACAGCATCGACATATTGAAATAATTCTTGAGCTATACCTAATATTCTTGAAAAATCTGTTCCCTTAGGTGGGGCCAATTCAGCTGTTATGGCAAATTTATTATTATTTAAAGCCGTTTCTAATTTTGAATTAATCATTTCTTTCTTCTATTATTAATTGATCTTTTTGAAGAACTTTCTGAATAAGAGCGAATAGGGTATACTTCTTCTAATAATTCAACTTTATCCAGTTCAAGTAACCGATTATAGATTTCTATCCATGCACAATCATTTTCCTCATTAACTTCACATTTTCCGTATTTAGCTCCACCACAAGGACCATTTAATAGTCCTTTAGCGCAGCGAGTAACTGGACAAATAGCTGCAGTTCTTCCTAATAAGCATTCTCCACAAGTACGACAATTCTCTTCGAATATTCCTGATCGGATTTTTTCCCCAACAAATAAGGTGTCGTTAGCTGGAACTACTTGTTGGTTTAAAATATCAGAGACTGTTTGGACACCATTTCCACAGGACATAGAAATAACTACGTCACAATTTGTTAAATCGTCTTTTAATTCTTTCAATTCTTTTTTTGATAGAAGAAAATTACAGGAGGTACTTAAAACCTTTGTATTTTGAACATTTTTATTGTTAGTTTCTAAATATTTTTTTAAGTCGACTACTTGGTCTTCACCTCCGGTTTTACAAACCGAAGCACATTCAGAACAACCTAAAATAATTATATTTTTATTATTTCCAAGACTTTTTAAAATTTCGTTATAATCTTTATTTTTAGTTATTACCAATATAATCTCTTTTCTACTAATTAAAATTATTATTTTGTTTAAATGCTTTTAAGATATGTTGAGCTAAAAGAGCTGTGGTTATAGGTCCTGTTCCACCTCCACACCCAGGAGATAAAGAAATTATATTTTGAGCTTTATCTTTACAGGTTTCTAAAGCGTCGCCACATCGAATTGGTTTATTATTATTTAAAACAAAATTATTATCTTTATCTCTCATATGTGTAACAGCTATATCGATTAAAGTTGTTTTCTTATTAATCATATCCGGTTTAATTAATCCATATTTTCCAACTGCTGTAATTACTATATCAGCATCTCTGGTAAATTTAGTTAAATCGTCAGTATAAATATGGCATAAACTAACGGTTCCAAATCGATTAGTTAGTAAAAGAGATAAAGGTTTTCCAATAGTTTCCGAATTGTTAATGATAGTTATATTTTTACCTTTAATTGGAATATTATAAAAATCTAAAAGTTCAACTACTCCTTCAGCCGTACAAGGGAAAAAACCAGTTTCATCATTTAATAAAAGTTTTCCTAAATTTATCGGATTTAAGGCATCTGGGTCTTTATCCGGATTAATAGTTTTATCTATTAAATCTTCATTAAAACTTTCAGGTAGTGGCTTAAAGACTAAGATACTATGAATAGTTTCGTCATTATTTAAATCTTTTAGTTGAATTAGAAAATCTTCTTCTTGAATATTTGTATCAAATACAAAAGATTTTACTATTATTCCAAGTGGTTCTAAAATATTTTTAATACTTTTTTCATAGGAAACTGAACCTATATCATTACCAACTCTAAGAATAGCTAAAACTGGAGGAGTAGTAGTATTTAAATTTTCTATTTCATTTTTAACGGATTCTAGAATATGATTACTTACTTCTTTTGCTTGAAATATCATTTTAATTTAGTTCGTTTTCTATTTCCTGATAAAGTTTATCTAACTTATCAAGAGTTTTATCTTTTAAAATTTCTATTTCTTTAATTGTTTTACTATAACTCGGATCTGAGTTTTGAAGTGATCTTTTATTAATTAGAATAGTAAGCCAACTGCTTTTTATAGTTGAATTTAATAAAGTAGCACAAACTCCTATGTCTGAAATAGCTGTTTTAATACTGGTTAATGTTAATTGTTTTAAAGTTGTAGTTAACTTTGAACCCAATTTAATAATTTCTATTGGTGGTTCATTAGCTCGAATAGTTGATTCAATAATTCTATGATTTTTTAATTTCTTTTCAGCTTCAGTTTCTTCTGGTAAACCATAAGAATCTTTTAACATAAGAAAAGCTAAACTATCAGTTTGAATTAATTTAAAGTAAACTTCTTGAGCACTTTTTAAAAGTTCTTCAAGCTTTTGATTAATTTCTTTAAATTTTTCATACTTTTTATTAACAATTGAGAGATTACAGAGCATTTCTCCAAGAGAAGCTGCTAGAGCCCCTGTTAATCCAACAGTAGCTCCTCCACTTGGAATTGGTGTTGGAGCTGCTATTTCATTTAAAAATTCTTTAATAGATTGTGAAGATATATCATTCATTAAAAAAGCCCACTTATTTTCCCATTTTTATCAACATCTATGTTATTAGCTGCTGGCTCTTTAGGTAAGCCAGGCATCTTCATAATCTCACCAGTCATTACCACAATAAATCCGGCTCCAGCAGAAATATTTACATCTCTAACCGTTAATTCAAAGTTTTGAGGTCTTCCTAATAACTCAGGATTATCAGATAAAGAATATTGAGTTTTTGCTATACATACAGGGAAATTTTGATATCCTAAATCTTCAAATTGCTGAATTTTATTTAGGGCTTCAGTTGTGAAGTTAACTCCTTTAGCCCCATAAATATCCTTTGCTACTGTTTCGATTTTTTCTTTAATAGGTAATTCAGAATTATAGGCGAAAGTAAAATTATTTTCGTTATTAGTAAGTTCAATTACTTTTTGAGCTAATTCAATTCCACCTTTACCACCTTTTTCCCAAACTTCACTTAGAGCTACTGGAACCTCTAATTTTTCACATTCTTCTTTTATTAGATCTATTTCAGCTTGAGTATCAGTTGGAAAACGATTGATAGCTACCACAACTGGAAGTTTATAGACTTGTGTAAGATTCTCAACATGTTTTATTAAATTAGGTAAACCTTCTTTTAAAGCCTCAAGATTTTCTTCTCCTAAATCTTCTCGTTTTTG
>CANQNI010000013.1 GCA_947625175.1 uncultured Eubacteriaceae bacterium
CCTCATTACCAGGCGCTACAAAGCAAAGTCCTTCTCCATAATTGCTTCCATAATTTCTTCCCCAGTCAGAACTAGTACAACGTATATTATCTGAATTTACTGCTCCGACAGAGATAACTTTATCGTATCTTGCAGGATAATATAAATGACTTAAATTATCATTTCCGGAAGCAGCTATAATAATTTTTCCATTATTATAGGCTTCTTCTATAGCAGCTTTGAAAACTTTATTATTATTATCTAATCCAAAACTTAAATTTAAAACTTTAATATCTGTTTTATTAATATCTTTAATGGCTTTAACTATCTGATCAACTCTACCGTAGCCATCTTTATCCAGAACTTTATATGGAACTACTCTTACATTACTAGTTCCTGTAAATCCTGCTAAGCCAATTTTATTATTAGCTATTGCACTAATAACTCCAGCTACTCCAGTTCCATGACCATTATCATCCGACCAATCATTAGAATTATTTACATAATTATAGCCTTCAGGAAGATATCTATCTTTAATATCCACATGATTATCAAGACCAGTATCTAAAACCGCAACTTTAATTAAATTACTGAATCCTAAAGTCAAAGTTTTTTCAGCATTGACTTGATCAAACATAGCTTTTTGATAACGTTCGAAATAAGCATCATTTACTAAATTAAGATCCGTTATCTGAACCGTATCATTATAATCAACAGCCTCTACATTAGCGTTTTCATCAATTTCCTGAATTAATTCTTCTGTAGAAGTCTTTCCACTTGGTTGTAAAACATCTATTCTGGAATCAATTGATTCCCCGGATTTAAAATCTTGTTTATCTAGTCCTAATGAGCCAATATTATTTGGAGAATCATTATTATATAAAACAATGATTTCATCCTTTGTTTTATAAGAATGAGGGGAAAATATACTTTGAATAAAGATACTTTCACTGGATTTATTCAAATCGTCTATACTTTGAATAACTTCATCTTTAGCATAGACAGGACCTAGAGATAAAACAAGAAGAAACATTACAAATAAAACTAAGCTGACATAATTAAAAACAGATTTCCTCATTTTAACCCCTATTCTAGAATAACTCTATTATAAAGGATAAAGCCCACTTTGACTAGATTTTAATTTCTGATAACTATTGCAAAATTAAAAAGTTATGCTAATATTAAATTTTTGTTAAAAAAAAGAGCACTAATGTGCTCAGGTTCTACATCATTCCCATGCCACCACCCATAGCTGCGGCAGCTGCAGCGGCATCTGCTGCTTCATCTTTTATATCAGCAACTGCAACTTCAGTAGTTAAGAATATTCCGGCAATTGAGCCGGCATTTTCAATAGCAGAACGAGTTACTTTCATTGGATCGATAATACCGCTCTTTATCATGTTAACGAACTTATCAGTATTAACATCGTATCCATAGTTTTCTTCGTCTTTTTCCATGACTTCTTTTACAATGACAGAACCTTCTTTACCAGCATTTTCTGCTATTTGTCTAACAGGTTCTTCAAGAGCTCTCTTAACAATCATAGCTCCGACCATTTCATCGCCATTTAATTCATTTATTAATTGATCAACTGCTGGAATTGCATTGATAAGGGCTGTTCCTCCACCGGCTACAATTCCTTCTTCAACTCCGGCTCTGGTAGCATTTAAAGCATCTTCAATTCTGTATTTCTTTTCTTTTAATTCTGTTTCTGTTGCTGCTCCAACTTGAATTACAGCTACTCCACCTGAAAGTTTAGCTAATCTTTCCTGAAGTTTTTCCTTATCGTATTCTGAATCAGTATTTTCAATTTGATTTTTAATTTGTTTAATACGATCATCTACTTCTTCTTTGGTTCCCGCTCCATCAACGATAATCGTACTATCTTTATCAACTTTAACCTGACGAGCTCGTCCTAGCATGTCAACAGTAGTATCTTTTAATTCAAGTCCAACTTCATCAGAAATAACTACACCACCAGTTAGAATAGCAATATCCTGAAGCATTTCTTTTCTTCTATCGCCAAAACCAGGAGCTTTAACAGCTACTGCATTAAATGTTCCACGTAATTTATTTAAAACTAATGTGGTTAAGGCTTCTCCTTCTACATCATCTGCTATAACTAAAAGTTTTCCACCCACATTTACTAATTGTTCAAGAAGTGGCAAAAGTTCTTGAATAGAAGAGATTTTTTTATCAGTAATTAAAATATAAGGATTTTCTAAGTCGGCAACCATTTTATCAGTATCAGTTACAAAATAAGCTGATAGATATCCACGATCAAATTCCATACCTTCTGTTATTTCTAATTCGGTACCGACTGAACGTCCCTCTTCTACTGTGATAACTCCATTATCTCCAACTTTTTGTAATGCCGTTGAGATTAGTTTACCAATAGCCTCATCTCCAGCTGAAATAGCCGCTATTTGAGTTTTTTCTTCATCGGTTGTTATTGGCTCGCTTTCTTCTTTCAACTTTTTGACTACCGTTTCAACAGCTTTTGTAATTCCAGATTTTAATCCAACTGGATTTGCTCCAGCTACTACATTTTTATTACCTTCTCTTACAATAGCCTGAGCAAGTAAAGTAGCTGTAGTAGTACCATCTCCAGCTACATCATTTGTTTTGGTTGCAACTTCTTTGACTAGTTGGGCACCCATATTTTCAAAAGGATCTTCAAGTTCGATTTCTCGAGCGATTGTAACTCCATCATTTGTTATAATTGGTGAGCCATAACTTCTTGATAGTATTACATTTCTTCCTTTTGGACCTAGGGTAACTTTAACTGCATCGGCAATTTCATTAACACCCTGAATTAGTAAATCTCTTGCGTTTTCATTAAATTTAATTTCTTTTGCCATAAATTCCTCTATTCTTTAATTGCTAAAATATCATCAGCATCCATAATTACATAGGTTCCTTCCTCATCTAAATCAATACTTGAAGAAGAATATTCTTTATAAATCACTTTATCACCAACTTGAACAGGTATTGGAACTAAAATCTCTCCATGATACTTTCCTGTTCCAACGGCTATTATTTCACCTTCATTTTGATTAGTCTTTGCGGTTTCAGGTAGAACAATTCCACCAACAACCTTTTCTTCTTCTTTTTTTACTTTTAAAATTACTCGGTTTCCTAAAGGTTTTAAACTCATTATTGCCTCCATTATTTCAAATAAACTTTATACCCATTCAAAATTTAGTTGTAACATTATTCAATCGTCAGATTTGGAACAGCATCTAAAAAATTATCAGATATATTTCCATTGATATAATCATAATATCCCTGTGCTGCAATCATAGCAGCGTTATCTGTGCTGTAGATAAATTCAGGTGAATAAATTTCTATATCATTCTCATCTAACGCTTTAGTTAATTGTTTTCTTAAAGCTTTATTGGCTGAAACACCACCAGCAATGGCAACTTTGTTTATATTAAATTCCTTCGCTGCCCGTAATGTTTTTTCTATTAAAACATCAAGGATAGCTTGTTGAAAGGATGCAGCTAAATCATGAGAATTAATTTCTATTCCCTTCTGCTTTGAAGAATTAACATAATTAAGAACAGATGATTTTAAACCAGAAAAAGAAAAATCAAACGAGTCTTTATCTAATAAAACCCTAGGAAATTCAATCGCTTTAGGATTTCCAGATTCCGCTTCCTTTTCCAGTTTTGGACCACCGGGATAGCCTAATCCAATAACACGAGCAATCTTATCATAGGCTTCACCTGCCGCATCATCTAAACTGCGTCCAAGAACCTTTAAGTCCGTATAATCATTAACTAAAATAAGATTAGTATGACCACCTGAAACTACTAAACAGAGAAATGGCGGTTCTAATTCTTTATTGGTAATGTAATTTGCTGAAATATGACCTTCAAGATGATTAACGCCTATAATAGGAATATCTAAAGTACTTGCCAAGCCTTTAGCGTAAGAAACTCCAATTAAAAGAGCTCCTACTAAACCTGGTCCATTGGTGACAGCTATAGCATCTATATCGTTAAAAGTCATGTTAGCTTCTTCAAGAGCTTGAGATACAACAATTGGAAGATCCATTAAATGATTTCGTGAAGCAATTTCAGGAACTACACCTCCATATTTAGTATGAATATCAATTTGTGAGTTAATAATATTTGATAAAACTTCCCGACCGTCTTTTACTATAGCTGCTGCTGTTTCATCACATGAAGTTTCAATTCCTAAAATATTCATTTATTTTCCTCCGCATAACTCGGTCTCAAATAGGAAGGTTCAACTTTAATAAAATCAGTTGCCTGGTCTAAATGATTTAAAGCACAGACTCCAACTGAAGATGGCTGACATAATCTTAAATAAGGTTCTACTAAGAGTCTATTCTCAGAAGTTATGAAATCTTTCATGAATTTTTCACTTCCGTCTCCTAAAAAGAAAATTGGTTGATTGTAAGAATTAAGTATTTCTTTTAAATCTTCTAAATTAAGAGCACTATCTTGAGTTAAACGTTTAACTTTACCAGAGTTGTTCGTTTGAAATAAGGCAGAATAAACCTGATTTCTTCTTGCATCGAGAAGAGGACATACTATTCCTGAAGAGTAAGAAATATTATAGGCTAGAGATTCTAAAGTTGAAACAGGAATAATTGGTAGATTAGTAACTTGAGCAATAGCTTTGGTAGTGGCTAAACCAATTCTCAGGCCGGTAAATGAGCCAGGTCCTATAGCTACAGATAAATAATCTAAATCATTATATTTGAGTTCTACATTCTCCAACATTTGATCTAAGGTATTCATTAATTTCTTTGAATGATTTAATTGATGATTAATTATACTTTCTGAAATTAGTTTATTTTCACTTAATAAAGCTACTCCGGCTACCTGTGTAGCAGTATCAATTGCTAAAATTTTCATTTTTTTAACATATCTTTAGATTTCTTTGCACATTTATTAACAGCTTCAATAACTATTCCTTTAAAGCCATCTTTTTCTAATGAACAAACTGCTTCTATTGTTGTTCCCCCAGGTGTACAAATATTGTTCTTTAAAGTATCTGGATTTTCACCAGTTTCTAAAACCATTTTTGCAGCTCCTAGTACTGCTTGAGCGCTTAATCTAACTGCTTGATCTCTTGGAAAGCCCTGATAACATCCTCCATCCGCCATAGCACTAATTAACATTAATGCATAAGCTGGAGCCGAACTCGCTATTGAAGGGACTACGTCCATTAGATATTCCGGTAAAACTTCGGTTTTGCCAAAAGAATTAAGCAGTTCAATTAATTCTTTTTCTTCTTCTGTTGTAACTTTTTGATCGGTAAAAATAGTAGTATCTGATTCATTTACTATGGCTGGAGTACTGGGTTGGACTCGGGCAACTTTTACGTCTCCAAGTTTTTCATATACATCATCAAAAGTAATACCAACAGCAATAACAACAATAATACTATTATCTTTAACGTGACCCTTTATTGTTTCTAAAACTTCCGGATAAATATTAGGTTTTACAGCTAATACTAAGATGTCCGAATTTTCTGCAACTTCCTGCTCAGAATTTAATAAATTACCATTTAATTTTTCCGCTAATTTCTTTCCTTTAATGTTATTTTTATCATATAAAAGTAAATTCTCTGGTTCTATTAAACCAGAATTAATTATTCCAGTTGCCATAGCACTTCCCATATTGCCACAGCCAATAAATCCTAATTTTTTATTCATTTTTCTTTCTTAAAATTTTTGAATTTAATTTAAAATAGATTAGTTAATTTGAATTGTGTTTAATTAAATTTTCTAAATAATTAAAATTTTAGAATTCAATTACGAGAAACTTAATTTATAATACAATATTATTAAACTAATTATGATGGAGAATATTTTGACTACTTTAATAGATATATTAAAAGCTGTTGTTTATGGAGTAGTTCAGGGGATTACTGAATGGTTACCAATAAGTAGTACTGGGCATCTAATTTTATTAGAACAAATACTCCCTATGAACGTTTCAGAAGGTTTTTGGGATATGTTCCTTGTTGTTATCCAGTTTGGTTCAATATTAGCTGTTGTTTTACTTTATTGGAACAAACTTTGGCCTTGGACTCCTTCTACTCCTCCGAAAAAAAGAAAACAGATATACTCATTATGGATAAAAATTATAATAGGAGTTCTTCCTGCAGTTATTATTGCCTTACCTTTTGACGATTATTTAACAGAACATCTATATAATTTTTTAACAGTGGCTATTATGTTAATCATCTATGGAGTTTTATTTATAATTGTTGAAAATCTTCAATATGTTAAGCATCCAAAAGTTAAGACAATCGGTCAAATAACCTATAAATTAGCTTTTCTGATTGGATGTTTCCAAGCTATAGCAGTAATTCCAGGAACTTCCAGGTCTGGAGCAACAATTGTTGGAGCTTTATTATTAGGATGTTCTCGTTCTGCTGCAGCAGAATTTTCATTCTTTTTAGCCATTCCTACAATGCTAGGAGCAAGCTTTTTAAGAATAGTAAAATTTATTATAGAAGTTGGAACAATCTCCTTTTCTGAAATTTCTATCCTTTTAGTTGGAATGATTGTAGCATTCATTGTTTCTCTTTATGCTATTAAGTTCCTAATGAGTTATATTCGTAAACATAACTTTAAAGTATTTGGTTATTATCGAATAATCTTAGGTGTTGTTCTTTTAATATATTATTTTATGTTTTAAAATAAGACCTCTCAAAATTAATGAGAGGTCTTATTTGCTTTTCTCCTTTTCTGTTCATTTAAGATTTTCTTTCTTAAACGAATTTTATCAGGTGTTATTTCTACCAGTTCATCATCTTCAATAAATTCTAAAGCTTCTTCAAGAGTAAATACAATTGGTTCAATAAGTTTTAAAGCTTCATCTGAACCTGAAGCACGAACATTGGTTAGTTTCTTATTTTTAGTTGGATTAACCGTTATATCATCACTTTTATTATTAATACCGATTATCATCCCTTCATAAACATCTTCACCCGGTCCAACAATCATTTTTCCACGGTCTGATAGATTATAAAGCGAATAAGCCATGGTAGTTCCATTAAACTGTGAAATTAGAACTCCATTTTGTCTACCTTTTATTTCACCAACATAGGGTCGAAACTCAGAAAATCTTCTAATTAAAGTTCCTTCACCATGAGTATCATTAATAAATTCACTTTGATAACCTAGTAATCCACGTGTAGGAACTTTAAATTCTATTCTTGACCAACCATTTTCAGAAACCATATTTTCCATTAAACCTTTTCTTTGATTTAATTTGGAAATAACAGCACCAGAATAATTATCTGGAACAGACACTATAACTTCCTCAAACGGTTCTAATTTTTTTCCCTTATTGTCAGTTTTAAAAATAACTTCTGGTTTACTAACACCGATTTCATAACCTTCACGCCGCATATTCTCTAAAAGGATTGATAAATGAAGTTCTCCTCTACCACTTACTTTAAAACCTTCTACATTATCTTCTAATTCTTCTACCCGTAATCCAACATTTACTTCTAATTCTTTTTCCAGACGGGCTCTTAAATGACGGGTTGTCAGAAATTTTCCTGATTGTCCAGCAAAGGGTGAAGTATTTACAAGAAAATTCATACTTAAAGTTGGTTCTTCAATATCTATCATTTCCATTGGCTGAACCTGATCTACCTCGCCAACAGTTTCACCAATAGAAATTTCTGGAATACCCGATATTACGGCAATATCTCCTGCTCTGGCTTCCTCAACTTCAACTCTGCTTAATCCTTTATAGACAAAGACTTGACCAATTTTAGCTTTTTCAATTGAACCATCACGTTTACAAATCTCGACTTGTTGACCTTTTTTTATAGATCCCTTATAAATTTTTCCTATTCCTAAGCGACCAATATAATCATCATAAGCTAAAGTAGAGATTTGCATTGTTAAAGGTTCTAAATAATCCTCTTCTTTCGTACTTATATAATTTGTTATGACGTCAAATAGAGGATCTAGATTTGTGCTATCTTCATTCAACTCGTTCTTCGCAATTCCTTCTTTTGCAATTCCATATAGAATAGGAAAATCTAGTTGTTCCTCATTCGCATCTAAATCAATAAATAAATCAAATACTTCATTAACTACTTCATCTGCTCTTTGATCTTTCTTATCAATTTTATTAATAAATAAAATTGGGTTTAAGTTATTTTCGAGAGATTTATTTAAAACATATCTAGTTTGAGGCATAGGTCCTTCAGAAGAATCAACAAGAAGAATTACTGTATCTACTGTTTTTAAAATTCTATCTACTTCTGAAGAAAAATCGGCGTGTCCAGGTGTGTCTACTATATTAATCTTAATACCATTATGAATTACAGAACAATTTTTTGAATAAATAGTAATTCCTCTTTCTCTTTCTAAATCGTCTGAATCCATAATACAATCAACCACTTCCTGATTTTCTCTGAATACTCCGCTTTGGCTAAGAAAGGCATCAACTAAAGTTGATTTACCTGCATCTACATGAGCAATAACGGCAATATTTACTATTGGTTGTGTTTTTTCATCCATCTCCTAACCTAATCTTTTATTAATCAAAAATTAGGAGTAAACCATATGATTTACTCCTCAATTTACTTTTATTTAAAATCTGATTTAACAAGTCCATTTAACTGTAATTGACTTTTTAAAACACTAAGTTGTGTTTCTAATTCGTCAACTTCTTTATTTAATGATCTTCTATATAAAATTTCAAAAGCTACCTTAATTTGTTTGGTTATATTTTCTATTTTAACTAGTTCTTCAATAACTTCTATGGTTAATATAGGTTCATTAATTAATTTATTATAACCCATAAAGAGTTCAATTACCTGATCAACAAACGTTATACTAACATCGACTTTCTTCTCTGAAAGAAGTTGTCCAAATTCTTCAATTTTTTCTAAATTTTGATAAAATTCTGGATTGTTCTGAACATCTTTATTATTTAACAAACATTCAATTTCAAATACTAAATCAAATAATTTATCCTGTTTCTTAACTTCTTTTAACTGCTTATAATTAGTTTTTGTACGGATCTTTTTTTGATCCATTTGATTATAATAAAACATTAATACACCAATTGCTATAATAAGTAAACCAAATTCTATTCTAATGGCTAAATATAGAGGAAATTGAACTCGATTAGACGAAAATACCATGAACAGACCGTAATAGAAAAACCATAGACCAACTGCTTTAAGAGAATACGACTGTTTATGAGGCTCTTTAATCTTTTTTATCATTAAACTTGCTGTAGTAATTTCTAATGCTAAGGTCATAATGATATTAATGATATTGGGGATAACTCCAATGGAGATTAATGTTAATTGACTTAGAATGGATAAAGCGAAAAAGCCACTTGAAAATAACCAAATATAGAACATTTTTAACTCCAATCTTTTTGATCTTTCTATAAGAATAATTATAATACAGTGACTTAAAAAGTAAAAATTTTACCTATATTCAAGTTCTATTGAAAAATTCTTTTAAAAAGCATTTGAAATTGTTTATATTTAAGATTTTATGATATAAAGGAATTAATGGAAAATAATAACTATTAACTATATTTTTGAAATTCTGTATATTAAAATAGAATAATAGTTAATTCTAGAAAAGGATAGAATATGAGTGAAAATAAACTATTTTCGGAACCAGTTTTATCTACAAATGATGATCTAGATAAAGATGATTATAATCTGGATAATAACGGAGTTGATTTAGATCCTAATTCCGAAAGTATGTATGATCATAACGATAATGTTATAGAGGATACTAGTCCAGTTTATGATGATTCGACAGATCAAAATGATTTATCAACCCAATCTGATAATGATATATTTTCCACCGAACCATTAGATAATCAAAATTATCAAACTTACAGAACTAGTACTCCAGGAAAATCTCAATCGAGTCAACCAATTGGAGCGACAACTGAATATGAAGATGAACCTGATAATGAAGAAAGATCTACTAAAAATTGGATTATCTTCGGCTTGATCGCAGCTATAATTATTATTTGTTTAAGTTGGTTTGCCTATTCTGTTTTTAGTAAAAAAGAAGAACCTGCTCCCGATCAAACAAAAACAACTGTTGAAAACAATCAGAATAACAATCCAACACCTTCTAGTCCAAGCAATAACAGTTCTAGACCGTCTAACAATAGTTCTTCTAATACTTCAACTCCCCCAAGTTCTGATAATTCTAGTTCTGGTGGAAGTACTGATAATAGTTATTCTGGTGGAAGTAGTAATGATAGTTACAATCCAGACTATTCAGGTGGATATGATAATGGTGGATCCGGAGGAGATGGTTATGATGACGGCGGTAGTTCTGACTCTGGTTATGATAACAATTATAATGGTAATGGAAATACTGATTCTAATGGAGCCACGAATGATCAGGGAAACGGAGACACTGTAACTGACCAAACAACTACTGAAAGTACAGATACAATTGAATCAGAATCAAATACTGGTGATAGTAGAAGTACTACTGATGGATATACTGCCAATAGTGAAGAATTAAGTAATTCGATTCCAAGTGATAATTATTAATTTTGATATTAAAAAAGCGGCTTGACGCCGCTTTTTTCATTTCTTAAGATTTTGATCGAAAAATCTTCTTATTCTATTCTGATTATCTATAGTTGAAAACATAGGATCAACATGTTGCGCCCCATTCAGGATTTCAACTATTACCTTATCATCTACACCTATCTCTTCAGCTTTTTCCAAAAAATTATCAGCTTGTTGAGATGGAATAATAAAGTCATTATCTCCTTGCTGTAATAAAATAGGTAAAAGAGTTTTAGAAATATAATTTACCGGACTTGCTTCCATCAGTTCTTTACCTGACATATCTTTGAGGGCTTTTCCAAAATATTTTTCAGTAATTGCAATCGAAATACCATATTTGATTCTGTTTAATAAAGAACCATAAGCTAATTTTTTACCTTCATTAAAATCAGTTGGTGAATATAGTGCTACACAACATTTAATATCAGCATTATCTTCCCCTTCTATTTTGTAAATTGGAAGATCATTGGTAGTTGCTAACATTAAAGCATAATAACCTCCAGCTGAAGTTCCAGCAACACCGATTCTTTCTGTATCTATATTGTATTTATCAGCATTTTTAGCTAAGAAATTGAGTGCTTTTCTACAATCTATTAGTCCTTCAGGATGCTTAACTTCATCATTTAAACGATAATTTATACTGGCTAAAGCATATCCATTATTAACTAAATTAAGCCAGTCTTTTTCTGCACCTTCGGCTTTGTCACCAAATTGCCAAGCTCCTCCATGTATAAAAACAACAAGAGGATATGGACCTTTATTAATACTCGGTAAATATAAATCTAATTTTTGTAACTCTGATTGATTATCATATTCTAAATCTTTAAAAACTCTCACAATAATGCACTTACTAGAATTTTATATTCAGAATAATAAATATGACAAATTAACGTTTTGAGAATTGTGGTGCCCTTCTTGCCTTTTTGAGACCATATTTCTTACGTTCTGTCATTCTGGAATCTCTTGTTAGATATCCGGCTCTTTTTAATTCAGTTCTTAAATTAGGGTCCGCTTCAACTAAAGCTCTAGCGATTCCTAAACGAATAGCTCCTGATTGTCCAGTGAAGCCACCACCATGAACATTAACTAATACATCAAATTGCCCTGTTGTACCGGTTAATTCTAAAGGTTGACGAGCTACCATTTTTAATGTATCTAAACCACCGAAATAATTATCTAAAGTTCTTCCATTTATTTTAAATTCACCAGTTCCAGGTAATAAACGAACTCGAGCAACAGATGTTTTTCTTCTTCCTGTCCCAAAATACTGAACTTTAGGCATTAATTATCCCTCCCTGTTGTTATATCTAATTTTATTGGATTTTGTGCTTGATGTGGATGATCTGGTCCACTATATACCTTTAGTTTGTTCATAAATTTCTTTTGTAACTTATTCTTTGGTAACATTCCTTTAACAGCATGTTCAATTGCTCTTTCTGGATGATTTTTCATAACATCTTTGTAAGGAGTTTGTTTTAATCCTCCAAGATAACCTGAATGAGTTGTATACATCTTCTGATCTAACTTTTTTCCAGTTAATTTAACTTTATCAGCATTTACAACAATAACATAATCACCACAATCAACATGAGGTGTAAAGTTTGTTTTCTTCTTTCCTCTTAAAATATCAGCAATCTGTGTTGCTAGTCTTCCTAATATTAAATCTTCAGCATCAATTAAATACCATTGTCTATCGAAATCGGTATCTTTTGCTGAAATAGTTGTATTTGGTTTCATTGTTTCCTCATCTAAAATTAAATTATTAGCTTAAGTGGGAATTATAATGTTCTGAGAACATCCACACTATTTTATAAAAAACCGTATTATAATGTCAATGAAAATCTAACTTTTCTCTTTTATTTTCTCTAATTTTTCTTCAAAATTATAAAAAACTTTGTCTAAAAATAATCCTTGGGGAGGCGCAGTTATTCCAGTTAAATTTCTATTTTTTTCTTTAAAAACTCGATAAAGTTGATCTGACGAAATTTTATCATTAGCATAAAATAATATCGTTCCTGTTAAAATACGAACCATATTATATAAAAAACCATTTCCTATATATTCGAGTTTTAAAAAGTTATTAGGTAAAAACTCAGGTTTTATTACATCAACTTCCCTAATGGTTGATTTAATACTACTCCCAGTTGATCTAAAATTTATAAAATCATGTTTTCCTTTTAAAAAATTGGAAGCTTCTAGAATTTTATTTGAGTCTATTGGATAAGGAAAATTCCAACTATATCGGCTAGCTATTGCAGTTGAATTTTGATTTAGATCGATATAGTAAATATAAGATTTTCCCAAAGCACTATAACGCGCATTGAAATTATCATTAACTTGGCTACTCTTAATAATTCTAATATCTTGTGGTAATTTTTGATTTAATGCATATTTGAGTCTATCTCCAGGAATAGATGTATCAGCTTTTAGACTAACTACTTGATTATTTGCATGAACACCTGCATCGGTTCTACCTGAAGCCATTAAATTTTTAAATGGAATATTATTTATTATTAATGATTTTTCAAGTTGATCTTGAATAGTATCAGCATTTTTTTGACTCTGCCAACCTGAATAGTTTGTTCCATCATAACTTAGATCTAATCGATAATTTTTCACTTTATTAATACTGGTGCAGGTATAAAGCGGGTAGCCGTTAAAACCACTATCATTACTACAGTTAGAAATAAAACAATATGATCATTTCTTTTTAAAATCATTTGTTTCATTTTGGTTCTACCGACTCCTCCTCTATAACACCGGGCTTCCATAGCTGTAGCTAATTCATCAGCTCTTCTAAATGCAGAAACAAAGAGTGGAACTAAAATCATTACCATAGCTTTGGCTCTATCAATAAGATTTCCTGTATCAAACTGACCACCTCGAGCCTTTTGTGCTTTCATTATCTTTTGGGTTTCATCCATAAGGGTTGGAATAAAACGAAGAGCAATACTCATCATCATGGATAATTCATGAGCATAATTCTTAACAAAGGGAATATGTCTTAGATAAAATTCTAAACCGTCAGTTAGATCAATGGGGCTAGTGGTTAAAGTTAGTAAACTAGTTCCAACTACTAAAAAGACTAATCTAACTGCCATTGATATGGCATTTTCAACTCCTTCTGCAGTAATCTGCATAAAATTCCAATGCCAAATAACCCGACCAGGAGTCATAAACATATTTAAGGTTACAGTAATTAAAATAATAAATATGATAGCTTTTAAACCTTTTAATGTATAACTTATTGGAATTTTTGAAGTAACTAACATTATTATTAAAATTACAAAAGCAGCGATATATCCCCAAATATTATTAATTATAAATAACATTACTATATAAACTATAGTAAATAAAATTTTAATTCTTGGATCTAATTGATGAATAAATGAGTTAGTAGGATAATATTGACCAATCGTTACATTTTCAAACATTTTTCTTTAAAACTCTGTCAATCTCATCTCTGGCTTCATCAATGGTAAAGATTTTTTCATTAATATCGGGAAATTTCTTTTTTAATTCTTTCATTAAATAAGTGACTTGTGGAGCAGCTAAGCCAATTTTCTCCAATTCATCCGTATGAATAAAGACGTTTTCCGGTTTATCAAAATATTTTACTTTACCATGATCTAAGACCAGGAGTTTATCTGCTAGCTTACCAGCATCGTCCATATTATGGGTAACTAGTATAACAGTATTCTTTTGATTTTTATGATAATTTTTAATTAATTCTAATATTTCGTTTCTACCAGCAGGATCTAAGCCAGCAGTAGGCTCATCTAAAATAAGAACTTCAGGTCGCATAGCTAATACCCCAGCTATAGCCACTCTTCTCATTTGACCCCCAGACAATTCAAATGGAGACTTATCTTTAAACTCTTCATAATCTAGGCCAACTGCGTTTAAAGACTCTTTGACTCGCTCAGTAATTTCTTCATCTGATGAATTTTGGGACCAAAAGCTACATCTTTAAAAACAGTTTCTTCAAATAATTGTTGTTCAGGATACTGAAAGATAATACCTACTTTAAGTCTAAGTTTATATAAATCTTCTTTAGTATTTTCAAAGATATCCTGATTATCCACCAGTACAGTTCCCTGAGTGGGCGATAACAATCCATTTAAATGCTGAATTAAAGTTGATTTACCTGAACCAGTATGGCCTATTAAACCAATAAATTCACCATTATCTACATTAAAATTAACATCTTCTAAAGCTAAATATTCAAAAGGAGATCCTTTTGCATATAAATGAGAAAGATTCTTTACTTCAATTGGCATATGGCATTTGCGGTTTCTTCAATAGATAATAAATCATCTGGTAAATCATATCCTAACTCATTTAATTCATGGGTTAAATTTGTCATTACTGGAATATCAAGTCCAATGGATTTTAATGTATCTACTTGTGAGAAAACTTCCTTTGGTTTCCCCTGTAATTTAATTTTTCCTTTATCAAGAACTATAATACGATCAGCATTAATTAATTCATCCATATAATGAGTTATATGGAGAATCGTCATATTTTTCTCTTTGTTAAGTTTTTGAACCGTTTTAATAACTTCTTTTCTTCCATTTGGATCTAACATAGCTGTTGGTTCATCCAAAATTATACATTCCGGTTCCATCGCTAAAATTCCAGCTATGGCAACTCTTTGTTTCTGGCCACCAGATAAATGATTAGGTTCACTTCGTTTAAATTCGGACATTCCAACAGTTTCTAAACACTGATCAACACGTTCTCTAATTTCTTCAGGTGGAACTCCCAAATTCTCAGGACCAAAAGCAACATCATCTTCTACTATGGTCGCAACTAATTGATTATCCGGATTTTGAAAAACCATTCCAGCCGTTTGTCTAATATCCCAAATAGAATCTTGATCTTTTGTATCCATCCCTTTAATTTTAACGGTTCCTTCAGTTGGAATATTAATTGCATTTAATAATTTGGCTAGTGTAGATTTTCCGGAACCATTATGTCCAATTATTCCAACAAATTCTCCTTCTTTAACATTAAAACTGATATTATCGAGAACTACTGGGTTAGCTTCTTCATTTTCGGAAGTAGGATACTGAAAAGTTAAATTTTCTACTTCAATAATGGGCTGATTTTCCATTGATTTATCTATTTAATTTATAAAAAAAGAAAAGGGACTATATAAGTCCCTCTTTATTATACTAATTCAATATAAGCCATTTCGGCAGCATCACCAACTCTAGGACCAATTTTGATTATTCTAGTATAACCACCTTGTCGATCTTCATAGTTAGGAGCAATTTCATCAAATAATTGTTTTACAACAGAAGGATCAGTTATATAGGCTGCTGCTCTTCTACGAGCTGCTAGATCACCTTTTTTACCTAAAGTAATCATTTTTTCTGTTGTTCGGCGTACTTCTTTAGCTCTAGGCACAGTCGTTTTAATTCTTCCATGCTCAAGTAAAGAAGTCGTCATACTTCTTAACATCGCATTTCTTTGATCGGTAGGTCGACCAAGTTTGCGATGACCTCTTGATTTAGACATATTTTACTCGCTTTCTTCGCTTTCCTTAAGATGCAAACCGATCTCAGCAAGTTTACTCTTTATTTCATCTAATGATTTACGGCCCAGATTACGAACTTTAATCATGTCTTCTTCGGTTCTTTCGGTTAGCTTAGCTACAGTATCAATATTAGCTCTACGCAAACAGTTACTGCTTCTAACAGAAAGCTCGAGTTCTTCAATAGACATTTCCTGCATTCGTTCAATATTAGAACCTTCTTTTTCTACCATTACATCAACTTCATTAGTCTGATCGGTTAAGTTAATAAATAAAGCTAAATGATCATTCATTATTTTACCAGCTAATGAAGCTGCTTCTTCAGGTGTTATTGTTCCATCTGTCCAGACTTCTAGAGTAAGTTTATCAAAATCTGTTACTTTACCAAC
>CANQNI010000014.1 GCA_947625175.1 uncultured Eubacteriaceae bacterium
TTTCTTTGGATTTTTCAATTTGTTTAGCTGTAGACATATACTCCAGAGTTCTCATATTATGAAGTCTATCAACTAACTTAATAATAATAATTCGAATATCATTAGACATTGAAAGAACCATCTTCCGGATATATTCAGCCTGAGATTCTTCTTTAGATTGATAACTTAAACGGGTTATTTTAGAAACACTTTCAACCATATAAGCAATTTGTTCATTAAATAACTCTTCTAAATCATCATAGGTATATTTGGTATCCTCGATAACATCATGTAAGAGAGCTGCGATAATAGTTTCAACATCCATATGATACTTAGCCAGAATATAAGCTACAGTTACTGGATGAACTATATAAGGTTCTCCGGAACGTCTTCTTTGCGCACCATGAGCTTCTTTTGCTAATTCGTAAGCTTTCTCAATTAAATCAGTTTTGCTATCGGGATAATTACTTTTTACTATCTCAATAATATCTTGTACTCGAGTGTCTATAGCATCGAAATTATCATCAAACAAAGCTCTCTCCTTTCTAAAACAAATTATGAGGATTAAATGTTATATTCTATAAAACTTTCGTAAGGATAATCTTTAAGTAATTCTCTCCCTTTTAAATCAGTTAATTCAATTAAGGTTAAAACGGATACAATATCTCCCCCTAATTTTTCAACAAGATCACAGGTAGCTTTTAACGTACCACCTGTTGCTAGTAGGTCATCAAGTACAATAACTTTATCCCCTTTATTAATACTTTTTTCCTGCATTTCGATGGCATCATTACCATATTCCAAACTATAACTTTCACTGACAATATCTCCTGGTAATTTTCCGGGTTTTCTTGCCGGAACGAAACCAATTCCTAAAGCATAAGCTAATGGACAACCTAAGATATAACCACGTGATTCAGTTGAAACAACTTTTGTTGCTCCTAGATCCTTTGTCTTTTCCACTAACGTATCGATAGCTTGCTTATAAGCCTGGGGATCTTCAGTAAGAGAATTGATATCTTTAAAACTTATACCTTCCTTGGGAAATCCTTCATAAATATCTATTTTTTCTTTTAAATCCATATTATGTCCTAACTGTTTTTAAATAATTTAAAAGTTTTAGTATTCTTGAGTTCTACTTTTTGAGTTTGAGGAATGATTTGAAATTTTAAAACTCCATCTTTATAGTCATATTGAATTAAATTCGCTTCTTTTAGTATATTTAATGCAATGACTAAATCAACTAAAGTAGTATTGGATTTTTTTATAAAATCTTTTACGTAAAACCCACGTGAATTAACTTTTTTAGCCAGCTTATACAGTTTGACGAGAAAATTTCGATTAATTAAATTTCTTTTTCCGAACATTGAAAGCTCGTTTTGGATTTCTTCTGCGGATAGAGAATTTTTAACTAAATCGTCTATATATTTAAAATTTTTAAAAGGATCTATTTTCTGATCAAGTAATATAAGTTGAATATTTTCATTATAGCAATTTCTTCTTATCTTTGCTAAAAAAGAATAGCCTTGTTGTTTAGGGAAATCGATATCTTGTTCGTTAAAAAAAACACAATTTAGCTGATTACAATTAAAAGTAAGATGATTATTATTTTTGCCAATAAGTCTAGGATTAGAAACTACCGGATTAGTTATTTTAAATACAGGTTCCGGATTAGAAACACCGAATGGTTCTAGTTTTTCAAGGTCAGTTAGAAGACTTTTATCTATTTTACTTATATCTATCTCCAAATCATAGTTTATTTCTTTTATTGTCTCTTTCTTTAAACCTTGGTCTTTGGCATATTTTAAAATAGATTCTTTAAAATCTTTTAGATCTTTTTTATTTATAGTTAAACCGGCTGCCTGATTATGACCACCATATTTAATGAGATATTCTTTGGAAATATCTAAAGCTTCAAAGATATTAAAACCAGGAACGCTTCTACATGAGCCATGACCAATATCGTTTTCATCAAAAGAAATAATAATTACTGGTTTGTAAAATTCTTCTTGAATTTTACTTGCTACTATACCAATAACACCCTGATGCCAATGTTTATTCGAAATAATAAGAACTTCTTCATCTATTTGTTCATCTATTATCTTTTTTCTGGCTTCATCTAAAATTTCATTTTCAATTTGACAACGATCAGAATTTAGTTCAAACAAATATTCAGTTATATTTTCAATTTGATCACAATCATTTGTTGTAAAAAGTTCAATTATTTTATCAGCATTACCGATTCTACCTGCAGCATTTATCATAGGAGCAATTCGAAAACCAATGTTTCCTACACTCAGTTTATCCAACTGTGCCTTCTTATATAATGAATTTAGCGCTTTATTCCTAATTCCTTTTGAGTTCATCTGGTTTAACATAACTTTCACTAAGTCTCTATTGAAGTTTCTTAACTCTACTATGTCTGCTATAGTAGCAATGGTTACTAATTCAGCATATTCACGCTTTTTAAAGTTAGGTAAACAGAGTATTTCATTTAACGCTAAAATAAGGAGAAAACTAACTCCGGCACCACAAATTTCTTTGAAATAATTGTTTTGTTCACATTTGAAGTCAATAATGTTTGATGAATCAGGTAATTTTTCATGATAATTATGATGATCTGTAATAATAATATCCATCCCTAATTCTTTAATATAATCAACTTCATTATTTGAGGAAATACCATTATCAACTGTAATTATTAAATTGGTTCCCTGATCTTTGAGCTTTTTTATAGCTTCTTTATTAAGACCATAGCCTTCTTTTAAGCGATCAGGGATATAATAACTAACATTGCCATCATTATTTTTTAAATAATCGTAAATTATAGCACTACCAATAGTACCGTCGCAATCAAAATCTCCATAAATTGTTATTTTTTCTTCATTCTCCAAGGCATCGAGTATTCTATCTACAGAGGTTTGGATAGAGTGGATAAAACTGAGTTCATCAAGATTCTTCAAACCTTCGGTAAAGTAATCGTTTACTTTACTGGGGGAATCAAAATCACGTTCTAAAAGAATTTCACTGATAACCGGAGACAGATTAGCACTGGTACTTAAGCTCTCGATTTTATTTTCTTGTATTTCTTTTCTCTTTTTCCAAATTGTTTTCATAACGAAAAAAGGTCGAACTTAAAGCCCGACCAAATTTTATGCTTGCGAAGTTTTCTGTTTTCCTTTTTTCTGTCCAATATGAAATGGATTCTTTTCTCTTAATACTAACCAAATAGGAGTTGCTACACAAATAGAAGCATAAGTACTTATAACAATACCTATGATAATTGGTAATGCAAAACTTTGAATATCTTCTACACCAAAGATATAGATTGCACCAATAGCTAAGAGAGTTGTAATTGAAGTATATAAACTACGTTTTATAGTTTCTCTAGCTGAGGTATTAACAATAGTATTTAAATTACCATTTGGAGACATTTCAAGATTTTCACGAATTCTATCAAATACAACGATAGTATCGTTAATACCATAACCAAGAATGGTTAAGATAGCAGCGATAAAAGGCGTATTAACCTGAATTCTAAAGAGCGAGTAACATCCAATAACAACTAGAATATCAAACATGAGTGAAAGAATAGCTGCAATACCATAATAAAGTTGGAATCTGAAAGTAATATAAACTAACATTAACAAAACAGATACTGCTACAGCTAACAATGCATTTCTAGTCATTTCACTACCAACAGTAGCCGATACTGTATCAACAGAAATTAAATCAGAATCTTTTAATTTGTATTTGTCTTTAAAGGCATTAAAGATTTCCTGACGTTGTTCGGTAGATAAATCCTGATTTGTTGAAATAACTACTGTTTCAGCGTTATCACCTGAATAAGTAATGGTAGCATTATCATCATACTTACTCATGATATCTCTGATTTCGTTTGAATCAAATTGTTTATGTAAATCTATTGTAATAATTGTTCCACCAACAAAGTCGATACCAAAATTAAGTCCTTGAATAGCTAAAGATCCAATAGAGACAATTACTAAAATAGCTATTATACTAAACCAAATTTTTAAGTTTTGAGCAATTTTTAGTTCCTTCATGCAGCAGGTGCCTCCTTAATACCAAGAATTTTAGGATTATTTAAAATTCTTGACTGAATTAATAAGGTAATTAAATATCTAGTTACAAGAACCGCTGTAAATAAACTCAGAATAATACCAATAACTAAGGTGACAGCAAATCCCTGGACACTACCGCTACCCATGAAATATAAGACAAAACCAGCAATTAAAGTAGTAACGTTTGAGTCTATAATTGTTCTCATAGCACGTTTGAAGCCATTTTCTATTGCCACCTGATAAGATCTTCCTTTTGAAGCTTCATCTTTAATTCTTTCAAATATAATAACATTAGCATCAACTGCCATCCCTATTGATAGTAACAAACCAGCTATACCAGGTAAAGTTAGAGTAACTCCTAGGGCTGCTATAATTAAGAAATCTAAGAGAATATAAACTATTAAAGCAATATCAGCAATAAATCCAAGACCTCTATAAACTATTAAGATAAATAGTAACACTGCTAAAATACCAATTATTCCAGCCCGGATACTCTGTTGTAATGAATCCTGGCCTAGAGTTGGTCCAACTGTTGTAACCTGTAATGGGGATAATGTTAGTGGTAAAGCTCCTCCCTGAATAAGATCAGCAAGATTTGAAGCTTCTTCTGCATCTTTCATCCCTGTAATAACAGCATTACCATCACTAATTACAGCTTGAACTGTTGGTGCTGAAATCACTTCATCATCCAGTTTAATTGAGATAACCTGACCTTGGAATTCTTGAGTTGCTTTAGCAAAAGCCTCAGTTCCCTGATCATTAAATTGAAGTTGAACAACATATTGCTGTAAACCGTTTTCCTCTTGTTGAACCGCTTTCGCGGAGGCAACTTCACTACCATCTAAGATTACTTTATCATCAGGTCCAACAAATTCCAGTTTAGCTGTTTTACCAATCATATCTAAGGCTTCCTGTTGATTTTGGATAGACGGTATTGAAACACGAATTCTGTCATCTCCTTGTTGAGATACTGTTGATTCATTGACTCCTAGATTATTAATACGGTTTTCTAAAGCAGTAACCGTTGCCTGCATTTCTTCACTGGTTACATCTCCAGATTCAGCTGATGCCTGAAGGACTACGTTGATACCACCAGTTAAATCCAAACCATATTTTATATGTTCTGGAATATCTCCTATATCGTAAACTCCAATTGGAATGCCGATAAAGAGAATATAACCAATTAGACATAATAAAACTACAAAGGTTCCCAATTGCAAACGAGCTTTTGTAGCTTCACTCATTCTCTTTCTTGCTTTCTTTCTTCTACTCATTACTTTCCTCTACTAAATTTTTGACTTTGTCTAATCTAGCTAAAACCTCTTCTTTTCCTAAAACTTCCATAATTAAGCTTAGATCAGGACCATGCATTTGTCCTGTTAAGAAAATCCTGGTAGGCATATAGAGCATTTTACCTTTAACTTTTTCTGCCTTATGTTCTTTCTGGATTTCCTTTAAAATTTTTTGAGCTTTTTCTGAAGTTAATTCATCTACTTCAGAAATTTTCTCTATTAATGCATTATATAAAATAGGAACACTATCCTCTTTTAACAATTCAAGCATCTCCGGATCTGAAATTTCAAAATTACTCTTTAAAAACTCATCTAAAATTTCAGGCCCTTGTGCCAAATATTCTAATCTATCTTTTAATAAGTTAACAATTTGAGGAGTTAATTCTATTTCTGTTTCTTTAAAAAAAGGCCTTAATTTTTCAAATAGTTCTTCATCAGTTAAATTTTTAATATACTGACTGTTAATCCAGTTAAGCTTATTTATATCAAATATAGCTCCTGTTGTATTAATTCGATTTAAATCGAACTCTTTAACCAATTCTTCTAAGGAAAAGATTTCCTGATTATCTTCAGGACTCCATCCTAGTAAAGCTAAGTAATTAACTAAAGCTTCTGGTAAATACCCCTTATTTAAAAAGCTTTCAACAGAAACATCTCCCTCACGCTTACTTAGTTTTTTTCTATTTTTATTAAGTATATTAGATAAGTGATAGAATCGTGGTTTTTCCCACCCAAAGAGTTCATATAAATAACTGTGTTTTGGCGTTGATGGAAGCCATTCTTCCCCCCTAATTATATCGGTTATCCCCATTAGGTGATCATCAACTACCACAGCAAAATGATAGGTCGGAAATCCGTCTGCTTTTATTAATACCTGATCATCCAGATCATTGGTGTTTACAGTTATATCCCCTCTTATTTCATCTTTAAAAGAAATATCTTTATTTTCAGGTAACTTTAGACGAATAACATATTCATCTCCACGGTCTAACCTTTCTTTTATTTCGGTTTCGCTTAAATCTCGGCAACGACCATCATATTTTGGGGTTTGTCCATTCTTTATCTGCTCTTCCCTAACTGTTTCTAAACGTTCTTTTGAGCAAAAACAATAATAGGCATTACCAGAATCAATTAATTTTTTTATATAGTTTTGGTAAATCGGAAGCCGTTGAGATTGAATATATGGTCCCTTTTCACCAGTTTGAGTTATTTCTTCTTCTAAAACTAAACCTTCATCAGGAATGATTTTAGTTTGATAAAGGGCATTTAATAATGTTTCAACAGAATTCTCTTTTAATCTTGTTCTATCTGTATCTTCTAATCTTAGAATAAAACTTCCGTTATTTTTTTTTGCATATAGATAATTATACAAAGCCGTTCTTAAGCTCCCAACGTGAACATCCCCTGTTGGACTGGGAGCAAATCTACTACGTATCATTACAACCTCATTTACACAAAAATAGATTCTATAATAATTATCTTAATAATTGTTAAAAATTTTTAATTTAATCGATTTCTAAATGCTTATTAATTTGTTTCCAGGCTTGATCGTAACCCATTTTCTTGTTAGAGAATGGAATTAAGGTATCTTCTATCTCTAATTCTAATAGTTCTTTAACTTTCTTCATGTTTTTATCAAATACTTTACTTTTAACTTTATCTGCTTTAGTAGCAATAACAATCGGGTTAAGATTATAGTATTTTAACCAGTTATACATTAAAATATCATCTTCTGTTGGTCCAACCCGACTATCTACGAGCAAAAATACTTCCGCAATATTTTCTCTTTTGAGAAGATATTCTTCTATCATTTCTCCCCATTTTTTTCTTTCTTTTTTAGATACTTTTGCATAACCATATCCAGGCATATCGACAAAGACAAACGGACCATTTTCTGAATCGATGTCATAAAAATTCATAGTTTGAGTTTTCCCTGGTTGTGAACTGGTTCTTGCTAAATTTTTCCGACCTAACAAAGTATTAATAAATGTGGATTTTCCTACATTAGAGCGGCCTAATAAAACAAATTCCGGATTACTATTTTCCGGATATTGTGATCTTTTTACTGCACTTATTATTAGTTCGGCATTTTTAATTTTCATTTTAAAAAAGTTCTTTAATAATATTACTCATATGAGAAACAGGAACATAATTTAAATCGTCTTTGAGTTCTTGAGGAATTTCATCTAAATCACGTTCATTTTCTTTGGGAAAATAAATAGTTTTTATTCCAGCCCGATAGGCTGCAGCACTTTTTTCCCGAAGACCTCCAATTGGTAAGACCTTCCCTCTTAAAGTTATCTCTCCTGTCATGGCAATTTGTTTATTTACCGGTTTATTCAAAGCTAAAGATAATAAAGCTGTTGCCATAGTTATTCCAGCAGATGGGCCATCTTTTGGAATAGCTCCTTCAGGAACATGTAGATGAAAATCATTTTCATCAAAATACTTTTCAGGAATTCCAAGATCTTTTGTCTGACTTTTTAAATAACTGAAAGCTGCCTGAGCAGACTCCTGCATTACTTCACCTAATTGACCAGTTAATTTAAGTTTACCTTCACCTGGATAAGAATTTACTTCTATTTCTAAGGTTTCTCCTCCATCTTCAGTCCAGGCTAAACCATTAACACATCCTATTTCGCTTTTCCTAGTAACCTTATCGACTAGATACTTTTTCTTTCCTAAAAACTCTTCCAGATTGGACCGTTTAACTACTACAGTTTCCTGATCCTCTTCAACTATTTTTTTTGCAGCAATTCTACAAATTTTAGCAAGTGTTCGCTTTAAATTTCTAACGCCAGATTCTCTAGTATAAAATGAAATAATATCAATTAAAGCACTTTTATGAATTCTTAGTGTTTTATTAGTAAGTCCATGCTTTTCAAGTAATTCTGGTATTAAGAACTTTTGTGCAATATGAACTTTTTCATTTTCGATATAACCGTTAACTTCAATTACTTCCATTCTATCCAATAAGGCTTCAGGAATATAGCTAGTGGAATTTGCAGTAGTAATAAAAAATACTTTAGAAAGATCAAAAGGTAACTCTATAAAATTATCAGTAAAAGTATTATTTTGTTCCGGATCTAATACTTCAAGTAACGCTGAATAGGGGTCTCCTTTAAAATCGTAACTAACTTTGTCAATTTCATCGAGTAAAAATAAAGGATTATTAGATTTAGTCATTCGAATCTGGTAAATAATTCGACCCGGTATTGACCCTAAATAAGTTCTTCTATGACCTCTAATTTCAGCTTCATCGCGCATCCCACCTAAGGATAATCTGGTAAATTTTCTTCCTGTAGCTCGCGCTATTGATTTAGCAATAGAAGTTTTTCCAACACCTGGAGCTCCTACAAGACAAATTATTGGAGATTCTAACGAATTTGTTAAATGAAGAACTGATAGATATTCTAAAATTCTTTCTTTAACCGTTTCAAGGCCATAATGATCTTCATCTAGGATTTTTCTAGCTTCTTTAATATCTATATTTAGTTCATCAGATTGATTCCAAGGTAAATCTAGTACCCAATCCAAGTAAGATTCAATTACTCCAGCCTCACTACTTCCAGGAGCCATCTTTCTTAACCGGGTTATTTCCATATCAACTTTTTCCCGAACAATATCAGGAACAATTAATGTATTTAATTTTTCATAATATTGTTGGATCTGAGTTTCTTCACTTTCACCAAGTTCTTCTTGAATAACCCTAATTTGTTCTCTTAAAACAAACTCTCTTTGATTTCTATCTAATTCATTATGAACACGTTCATCAATTGTCTGTTCCATTTCTAAAAATTCGGTTTCTTCAATTAAAAAATGATAGAGTTTTGACAAACGAATTCTGACATCACTCTCGCTTAATAAATCCTGGGAGCGTTCAGTATCCAAATCAAGATTGGCTGCTATTAAATCTACTAACAACTCTGGATCAGTTATAGTTTCTAGAGATTTTTCTAATAAATTTGAATCTGCATTAGTTAATCTAAGATAATCTTTAAAAGATTGAACAATTAATTTAAATAAAATTTTAGCTTCTTTAGTTTCAGCATATTTACCCAAAATAGGATCAACAGCTACGACAAAATAAGGTTCTGAATCAAGTAAACGTCTTATTTTACCCCTATTTTTTACTTCAACTAAAACCCTAATACTCTGATTTTCAAGATGAACACTTTGTTTTATTTCTGCTAAACAACCATATTCATAAAAATCAAATTCATCAGGATTATCATTTGAAAACTTTTGTTCTACCAGAAAGATCTGTCTATTACTTTCTAAGGCTGTCGCTAATGCTTTTAAAGACTTTTCATGAGACAAATCAAAATGAAGAACCATCCCAGGAAAAATAGCTGTTCCCTTTATAGCGATAAGAGGAAGAATATTATTATTTTTTTCTACAAGTATCTTTTCTGATTTGATCTCTTCATTCATTTAAATTCCTTTGTAGTTAAAAAAGAGCAATCCTAAATGGACTGCTTCTTTTGAATATATTGATATTCAGGTTCTTTATTATCTGTAACTACTTCTTTGGTTATTAAGATACTTTCAATATCATTACGTGAAGGAACCTCATACATTATATCTATCATAAAACTTTCCATAATAGTTCGCAGACCCCGAGCTCCTGTTTTATTTTTAATTGCTTTGTCCGCTATGGCCTCTAAGGAGTCTGGAGTAAATTCTAAACTAATTCCTTCTTGCAAGAGCATTTTTTTATATTGTTTAACAATAGCATTCTTAGGCTCTGTTAATATCTTGATTAAAGCTTCTTTATTTAATTCAGCTAAAGTAGTTATTACTGGTATACGGCCTATTAGCTCAGGTATCAAACCATAATGTTGAAGATCCTGCGGTTCAGTCTTATCCAGAATATTTTTTATATTCTTCTTTTCTTTTGGTTTAATGTTAGCGTGAAAACCCATTGAACTATTTTCTGTTCGTGCTTCAATAATATTTTCAAGTCCATCAAAAGCACCACCAAGAATAAAAAGGATATTAGAAGTATCTACCTCAATAAATTCCTGTTGTGGATGCTTTCTACCACCTTGTGGAGGAACGTTGGCTACAGTTCCTTCAATAATTTTTAATAAGGCCTGTTGAACTCCCTCTCCACTTACATCTCGAGTTATAGAGCGATTTTCACTTTTACGGGCTATTTTATCTATTTCATCGATATATATTATTCCAGCTTCAGCTTCATTAACATCCATATTTGCGTTTTGAATTAATTTTAAAAGGATATTTTCTACATCTTCTCCAACATAACCGGCTTCTGTTAAAGAAGTTGCATCGGCTATAGCAAATGGAACATCTAAAGCGTGAGCCAAAGTTTGAGCTAATAAAGTTTTTCCAGAACCCGTCGGACCTATTAACATAATATTACTTTTTTGAATTTCGACGTCTTTAAAATCTGAATTATTATCAAAATCTTTATTTCCTTTTAGTCGAAGGTAATGATTATATACGGCTACAGCTAGTGTTTTCTTAGCTTCCTCCTGATCAATGACATAGTCATCCAATATCTTTTTAATATCTTTTGGTTTTAGATTATTCTTTTCCGGATAATCATAACCAAATTCTTTCATTAAATAGGAACATGCTTCTATACACTCATTACAAATATAGCCGTTTAATCCACTAATAATTTTATCTACCTGACTAGAAGTTTTTCCGCAGAAAGAACATCTTAATTCATCATTATGATTATTTCTTCGCGTCATATTATTTCCAATCTAAAATTATTAAGCTCTATTTGCTATGACTTCGTCAATTAAACCATATTCTTTTGCCTGATCTGCTGTCATGTAATTATCACGTTCAGTATCCCGAGCAATTTTCCTAATGGTTTGTCCTGTATGTTGAGCAAGTAGTTTATTCAAGCGATTTCTAGTATCTTTAAGATAATCTGCATGGATTTGAAAGTCAGTCTGTTGGCCATCAAATGAACTAAGTGGTTGATGAATCATTATAGTGCTATTAGGAAGAGCTGTTCTTTTACCTTTAGCACCAGCTGATAATAAAAAACTTCCCATTGAAGCAGCCATTCCTACACACATTGTACCAACATCACAAGTAATAAAATTCATAGTATCATAAATTGCTAATCCAGCAGAAACAGATCCACCTGGTGAATTAATATAAATATATATATCTTTATCTGGATCTTCTTTTTCTAAAAATACTAATTGAGCAATAATTAAGCTTGCAGTTTTGTCATTTATTTCGCCGTCTAGAAAAATTATTCGTTCTTTCAGTAATCGAGAATAAATATCGAAAGCTCTTTCACCTAATCCATCTCTTTCAATTACTGTTGGAACTAAATTCTGATTACGCATCTATTTCTTCTTCTTTTGTTTTTTCGTTCTCAACTAAATAGTTAATGGTACCTAAACTTTTTATTACTTCATTATGTAATAAATCTGAAGATTCAACATACTGTCTTTCCTGACTTTGTTCCGGTAAATTAAGTTTTTTAGTACTTAGATTTTTTAATTGTAAAAATTCTACTCTATCCTGATTGGTTGGATTAACAAGACCTATATTAGTTAAATACATAACTAATTCATTTCTCTTTTGATAATCAAGGTAAGCTTCTACTTTATCTTCAGTTGAATTGAACTTTTTATTAGTAGAATTGAGTAATTCAATTAAATCCGGATTAATTCCCTTTTTGATTTCTTCTAAATATAATGGAGAAAAGATAATATCAGTTTTCTCTAAAATTTTATTAAATTGTTTTTCTCCATTAGAATAAACCAGTTTAGTAATATATTCGTTTTGTGCCTGATTCCTTAAAAATTCTTCAAAATCATCCAGTGAATCAAAGAAGAAATTATTAAAAACAAATTCTTCATTATATTCAGGTTTAGTAATATTTTGAATATCTACTATTTCAGCAGTTATTTTTTCTTCGTCAGGTATTATTTCTATTTGATCTCCAATACTTTTTCCAATTAACTGTTCCTGAATTTCAGTTGGAAAATAGCAATCATCTTCCCCAATAATCAAGGAATAGTTTTCGGGATAAGCTTTTTCTTTGGTTAAACCTGTAATTTTAACGCTAACAAGATTACCATTTTCTACAGGTTGTTTAGTTTGAGTCTTTTCTGATAATTCAATTAAAAGCCCTTCTTTGCGATCTTTGAAAAGTTTATCTTTTAATTCATCACTCATTTCAAAGTTTTCAAGGCCTTCACTATCTTCGATTAACTTACTAAGATCATTTATATGAATTTCAGGTGAAGTTGCAAACTCCAATTCTAAACTTAGATTCCCATTATCATCAAAAGAATAATCTTTAAGTTGAGCCTTAGATTCAATTTTAATATTAAGTTCATCAAGTGCGTTATCCAGATTTTCCTTAACCAGTTCTTGTAATAACTCAGGATCTAAGAAACCTTTACCCAAAATTTTCTCAGCCATTTGATAAGAAACATGTCCTTTTCTAAAACCATTAATATTTAAACGGTTTTGGTAAGAACGAAAAAGGGGTCTTCTAACTTTATCAACTTCATTTCGATCAAAATCTAAAGCTAAATTAACTGTCGCATTTTCCTGCTGCTTAATTTCTTTCTTCATATGTTCTTCTTCTTCTATTTTTAATTTTCTATATCATTAAACTGAGTATTTTCGGATATAATTTTACTTAATTCCTGCAGACTAATAACTCTTTTTAAGCTTTCTTTAAGAGTATTCTGATCAGATTCAAGTTCCATATCAAGATTATGAATTTCGGTTTCTATTGATACTGGTATTTCAATATTAAATTCTTTATTATTAATAAAGTTTTCATATTCCTGATTTACCTGCTCTTCAATATCTATATCTTCCTGTTTTAAAACTTGGTCTATAATTTCAAATATTAAATTAATGGCAAATACTGATTCAAAATCAGAAAAATTCTGGGATCTTATCGGACGATTTCTCATATCATTAAACAAATCATAGATGAGCATTTGATAAATATTCTGATTTTGATATTCATTTAAGCTTTCATTGCTATCGATAAGCTTTGACTGCGAAAGTAATTTAATTAAACTTTCAAGTTCAATCTGGTCTAAATAAGCATCTTTTTCTTTCTGAATAAGATCAGTTTTAATACTTTCTTTATATTCATCAATAGTATCAAAATCAGAAACTTCCATGGCTAAATCATCATCGAGTTCAGGTAATTCAGGATTATAAATCTGATTTATTTTAATCTTAATTTCTAAACCATTAATATTCTCGGTTATTTCATCATCAATATTTTTACCTATAAAATCTTCCAAATTAAAGTGAGATTCTAATTGGTCAGTTGAAAGAATCTGATTAAAGGATTCGCTTACTTGTTCTCCATTTCTAAAACGAACGATATCAGCACTAATTGTGTTTCCTTTTTCATACGGTTTTTCAGACGGTTCTAAACGAACATTCTTTTGTTGAACTTCTTTAAGTTCTACTTCAACTTTTTCATCAATATCTTCACTGACTTCAAATGGAGGATATTTTAAGTTTTCTTTATAATCAAATAATTCAATATCCGGTTTAGTTACAGCCTTTAAAATTATTGAAAAATCATCCTGCGTATCATAATTTTCATAACGTGGTTCAACTAAATATTCCAGATTACTATTTTCTTTTATAAAAGGAAAAACTTTTGGAAGAATAAAATTTAAACCAGTAACTTTTAAATAATCATCTCCGAAAGCTTTTTTAATATTATCTTTAGAAAAATTTTGATTAAATTGAGGATTAAGTTGAGCTCTTTGTAATATATAAGCTGTATTTTCTAATTTTCTTTCTTCATCCTCATCAATACCAATTTGAATGGTAACTAGATTTTTATCATTTTTTAAATCTTTTAATTTCATTTAGGTCTCATTTATTCTAGATTGCAATATTATAAAATTACTAGCACTCAATTATAACAATTAGAAATCGGATTAACAAACTTATTCGTTCGAAACTAAAAAAAGGATACGATTATACAAACTAATATTTAAATTAATCTGTTTATCATATCCTTATTCATCTTTTTCATTTTTATTATTTAAATAATATTGACAGACCTCTTTAATAATACAATCCTGACAATTTGGATTACGGGCTTTACAAATATCTCTACCATGCCATATTAACCAGTGATGAGCTTTAATCCAAAGTTCTTCAGGGATTAATTCACATAGTTCTTCTTCAACTTTTTTTACCGTTTTTCCGGAACTAAGTCCTATTCTAAGCGAAACTCGATTGACGTGAGTATCAACACCCAATCCAGGCACCCCATAGGCATTAGCCAGCACTACATTAGCAGTTTTTGAACCCACTCCAGGTAATGTCATAATTTCTTTTTTAGTCCGTGGAACTTCAGAATTAAAATTATCAATAATTAATCTGGTAGCTCCTAATATATTCTTAGCTTTATTATTAGCCAAACCACAGCTTTTAATTTTTTCTTTTAATTCTTCTTCACTGAGCTGAATCATTTTTTCAGGTTCATTATAGTTTTTAAATAATTCCTGAGTAATGATATTAACTCTCTGGTCAGTACACTGAGCCGATAGTATTGTAGCAACTAAAGCTTCGTAAGGAGAGTTAAAATTCAATCCTCCTCGATCTTCTCTATCAATATATAATGATCTTAATAATTCTAAAGCTTTATTCTTTTGTTCTTTAGTTGTCATTTATTGTACATATCCAGCATTAATTAAATTTCTTAAATATTGTCCATAAATACCAGCTGGAATTTGAGATGTTCCACCAATTACATAATAATCAAGATTTCCTAACCAAATTGAAGAGGTAATATCGGAAGTCATTCCGGTAAACCAAAGATTTTCGTTATTATCAGTTGTACCAGTTTTACCAGCAGTAGCCATACCACACTGAGCTGCTGTACCAGTTCCACCTGTTACAACCTGATTCATAAGTCCCCACATAATTGAGGCAGTTTGAGGTGACATTATCTGCTTGGTCTGTAATCCCAAAGTATTTTTATCTACAACGACATCACCAACAGAAGTTGTTACTCGGTTTATAAAATAAGCCTGATTATAAACACCATTATTATTAAAAGTATTAAATGCTGCGGCCATTTGATACGGTTTAATCCCATAAGTCAATCCACCTAAAGCTACAGCCAAATTATAATCATCTTCTGTTATCGTATCAAAACCAAATTGTTTAATCCAATCAACCGCATTGATTGTCCCAAGAGTATTAAAAATTTGGACTGAAGTAGTATTCTTTGACTGAACCAATGACTGAGCAAATGAGATAGCTCCAGAATATCCACCTCCGGAGTTTGTTGGTGTATAGCCTCCAATGTTGATTGGAGCATCATTTAAAATTGAACTGGTATTAAAAATTCCGGATTCAATTCCTAAGCTGTAATACAAAGGTTTTATATTTGACCCTGGTTGTCTTGGACTATCAGCCATATCAATGTCTGAATAAGCTTCATTTC
>CANQNI010000015.1 GCA_947625175.1 uncultured Eubacteriaceae bacterium
AATTTTTGAAACAACAGGAGTAGAAGCAAGTACTATTCATCGACTTCTTGAATTCGAGTATTCTGAAAATTTAAATATTATGAGTTTTAAACGTAATGAAGAATACCCATTAGAAGTAGATGCGGTTATTGTTGATGAAAGTTCTATGATCGATATTCAGCTTTTAAGTAGTTTATTAAAAGCTATAGCTTTTGGGACCCGAGTAATCTTCGTTGGTGATGCTGATCAGTTGCCTAGTGTTGGCCCTGGTAATGTTTTATCGGATTTAATTAATAGTGGTATAGCTCATACTGTTAAACTTGATCAAATCCATAGACAAGATAAAAATAGTATGATTGCTACAAACGCTCATTTAATAAATGAAGGGGTTATCCCTAAAATCGATAATTCTTCTGATTTTATGTTAGTTAATAAATCTGATTCTCAAGTTACTTTAGATACAATTTTAGATCTAGTTTCAAACAGGTTTCCTAAAGCTTTTAATTATGATCCACTTAATGATATACAGGTTATTAGTCCTTTAAAGAAAGGACTCTTGGGAACGATATCATTAAATGCTGAAATCCAGAAAAAACTTAATCCTCCCTCCCCTACTAAAAAAGAAAGAAATTTTGGATCTATTATTTTCCGGGAGGGGGATAAAGTTATGCAGACTAAAAATAATTACAATCTTAATTGGGAAAATCCTCTTACTGGTGATGAAGGTAAAGGAATTTTTAATGGAGATATTGGAATTATTAAAACTATTACTAATGAAGGTTTTATAATCGAATTTCTCGATAAAAGGATTAGCGAATATAGTTTTGATCAGTTAGACGAAATAATTCATGCTTATGCTGTTACAGTACATAAAAGTCAAGGATCTGAATTTAAAGTAGTTGTTATGCCTTTATTTGGTGGATATCCTCAATTTCTAAATAAACGTTTACTTTATACAGCCGTTACTAGAGCAAAAGAAAAATTAATGTTAGTTGGAAAAAGTAATTGGTTTGATTATATGGTTTTAAATAATATAGAAAACAATAGAAATTCAAGATTAGATGAGCAAATTAAAGAATTAAACGAGGAAAATAATTTTTTTAATTTAACTTCATAGAATTTAATTTGAGAAAAAAAATGGCACGCACTAGAGGATTCGAACCTCCGGCCCACGGCTTAGAAGGCCGTTGCTCTATCCAGCTGAGCTAAGTGCGCGCAAAAAATAATATCTTATAAAAAATGGAGCGGGTGAAGGGAATCGGACCCTCGCAACCAGCTTGGAAGGCTGGGGCTCTACCACTGAGCTACACCCGCTTAAGTTCCGTTTTTTAACGGCAATGACTATTATATTAAATTTTAGAAATCTGTCAAGGGAAAATTTAATTTTTTCTTATTTTTTTATTAAAATTCCTTTTATCTATTTTAATAAATAATTGTGGGTATATTTAATTTTAATAAAATAGAAAGGAATAAAATTATGGGTTTTATATCATTTATTTTTAGCACTATTTTTGGAATAATTGGTTTTATTTTTAGTGTAATACTTTATATATTAACAGCCTTTGGATTATACACTCTTTCTAAACGTGATGGAATTCCCCATGCATGGATTGCCTGGATTCCAATTTGCCAATTGTATTTAATCGGAGCTTTAATTAATGATAAAGTTCTTGGTTTAAATAATGCAAAATGGATTTTAGTTCTAGCACCTATTGTTGCTGGAATTATTTGTTCATTCCTAAATTCAGATCTTATGATAGGAATAGTCCAATTATTAGTTTATATTTTAGAAGCTTCTGCTTATTATAAATTATTCATGATTTATAAACCAGAAAGAGCAATGTTATATTTAATAACAGGATTTATCATTACTCCGTTATTAGGTTTATATACATTCTTAATTAGAAATAATCCAAGACACCAAATCGCTAATTAAAAATTCTCCATTTAAGATAAATATAAATAAAGAGTCAGATTTTAATTGATCTGGCTCTTTTTTACATTTGCATTTTTATTTCCCACTTATATCTCGAGCTTTATCCATCATATTCATTTTCATCATAGACTGTTCTTTTCCGTTCATAACTTTAAAAATGAATTTAACAAAGCGATAAATAGTAAAACAGGTCATTACTACAGCGACTAATGTTTGAATTAAAACTATTGGAGTATTCCAGCTATTAATAAAAAATCCTAATTTTTCTGCATAATTCATAGCTTCTAAGGAAGCTATAGCAGAAACTACAAAGGGAAAAGAAAAAGCTGCATCAGTTGGATAAAATGGTAATTTAATTAATTTAGGTAATTTAACAACAATGTAGATCCACATCCCAAGTGAAACAAGATAAAGAAAAGCTATCATAAAAATCCAGGGATGAGAAAAATTTCTGACATAAGTTGTTAAACATATTCCTATAGCTGCATTAATACAGATAGTTGGTTCATCCATTCTAGGAATCGGTGAAATTCTATTTCTTTTAATTAGCAGAAAGAAAATAATCCAAAAACAAACAAATCCAATAAAAAAAGCTGCGATTCCAAACCAGTGAGGAGCAAAGTTTTGAGCACTAAAACCGCTAAGAGCAAAACCAACGTAAACAATATACCAAGGTGGGAGTAAAGTTGGTAATTTAAAATGAACCACATATTTATAGGTGAAAATTACCATGTTAGTATAATGCATTAAAACGCCAAACCACCATACCACTTCAGCTGGTAATTCGCTAAAAAATGTAGGTAAATATCCTGCCCATATCATTAAAGTTAAAGAATAGCAGGAAAATATCCCCATCATTTCTGGATTTTCCAGCATATCTCTAACCATTTTAAAACAGAAAATAATTTTTAATAGAATTAAAATTAATAAAATAAAGGTTATACCAAAGCAACATAAATAAATGATATAACCTAATCCTGGTAAATGAAGGAGTTTAGAACAAACAGAATCTAATAAATTTCCTAAACTCACTATTGCCAACATGATTCCGCAAATTGGTATAGGTAAAGCTTCAAGAAACTTTTTAATTTTGATCACCGTTATTGTTACCTTGATTATGACTTTCAGCTATAGTATTCGCTGTGGATATAACCGCTGATATAAAGCACCCTGAAGTAAACATACTGGATAAACCAATAATTATAGCGGTAAATTGTGAATAATATAAATTCCCAATTGAAGTTGGATAAATATCTCCATAACCTATAGTAGAGAAACTTACAATTAAATAATAGAACATATCTATCCCATTCAGGGCTTTACCAGAACCACTTATATAAAAATCATGATTTATAACAAAAGCACTATAAACCATCATATATTCAAGAGCAAGTATACAAACTACCACTCCCAGCATACCCTTTAGAATCCCGTAAGCATCTCCATAATGTTTTGTATCAGTATTACTTTTTAAAATTTCCGGATTAAAAATCGCTTGGGTCATAACGTAAAAACAGATTAATAAACCAATTATTAAACCTGAATAAGCGATTAAGAGGTCAGGTGGTTTAATAAAGGGCATAAAGAAAGTAAAGTAATTACCTAAAATAATGTAGCAGATAACATGGATCATTCTGCCAAACATTTTATTTGAGTAACTGGCTTCGTTTATAAAAAATTTTAAAACCAGCTTCATTAATACAGTAAAAATTAAAAAACTTAAAGTTATTGTAATTAGATATTCAACATCAATTCCTTCTTCAGCAATCGTTAAGGCTAAAACAATGATATATAAAATAATATTGATAAATATAAATCCATGTTTTTGATAAATTTCATAAAACTTAAAAAGTCGATTATTTAGTTTATCATCTTTTTTCTCTTTTAATAAACGTTCTACATGGTGTCTGATATAAATATCAAAAATTACAAATAAGATAATAATAATATAATAGATAATTAAAACATGATTTCCATGAACAACTTTTTGTGCATGAGAAATATGTCTTACTATTCTATCTACTATATGAGTAGGAGTATTTGTTTTCACAGTAATCCTTAATCCAGTTTGTAAAATTCACAATCCAGATCTTTTCCATCTAATGTTAAAATTGCATAACTTTTACTGTCGTCACTAGGTAAGGAAACAGAACCCGGATTAATTAAAATAACACTATTTAATTTCTCCAAATGCTTTTTATGGGTATGTCCGAAAATTCCAATATCAGCGCCATTCATCTTAGCTTTTTGAGCAAATTCCTCTTTACCCCATTTAACGTTTTCCCGGTTTCCATGAGCAATATATAAAGTAAAATCTTCTACGTTTGTTTTAATAAAATCAGGACGGTTTTGTTCATAACTATCCATATTTCCTTTTACTGCCATAACCGGTATATTTACCCATGTTCTTATTTCATCGGCATCAGAGATATAGTCCCCCATATGGATAATCAAATCTACATCACCCATTTGATTAATAGCTTCTTGAAGCTTATTAAGATCACCATGGCTGTCGCTTACTAAACCTATTTTAGTCATTTTCCTCAATCCATTTATTTATTTCTTCTTTAGCTAATTCAATGGCTTTTCCTCGATGAGAGACTTCATTTTTTTCTTCTAGAGTCATCGTTGCATAAGTCTTACCAGTAGAATTTTCTATAAATAGTGGATCATATCCAAATCCTTCTGTTCCTTCAGGTTCTTCTGCAATGACTCCTTCTACATTCGATGTTACATTTTTCTTAGTTCCATCCGGGAAAATAATAGAAATACTGGTTTTGAATTCAGCATTTCGATTAGTTTGATCTTTTAATTCTTCAAGTAATTTTTTATTATTTGATTCATAGGTAGCTTCATCTCCACTATAACGGGCAGAATAAACTCCTGGAGCTCCATCTAGAGCTTCAACAAAAAGACCCGTATCATCGCCTAATAGAATTGCTTTATGTTCTGACCCTAATTTATCTCTTAAAAATTCAGTTTTAATATCAGCATTTTCCTGGATAGTTTTTCCATCTTCTACTGGCTCATCCATTATGTTAGCTTCTTCCATAGTTAGAACATTAAAGTCATCCCCTAAAAGTTCCGAAACTTCTTTGACTTTATGTTTATTATGAGTAGCTAAAATAATATCCTGTTTATCTTTTGTAGAGGATTTTTTTTGAATTTCAACTAATTCTTTAATACCCTTTTGGGCTAGATTCATTAATTGATTAAGTTCATCTTGGGAGAATGGTCTTTCTTCACCAGTTGCCTGAACTTCAATAAGTTCCCCCTGGTCAGTCATAACGACATTCATATCAACCATTGCACCTTTATCCTCATTATAATTAAGGTCTAAAACAGGTTCGTTAAGTTCAGCAGGAATTCCAACAGAAACAGCCGCTACTTGTCTTGTTAAAGGATTTTCTTCTAGTTGACCAGATTCAAGCAAACGATCAATAGCTTTTTTAAGAGCTACATAAGCTCCTGTTATAGAGGCAGTACGAGTTCCACCATCAGCCTGAATAACATCGCAATCAATCCAGATAGTTCTTTCTCCAAGTTTTTCAAGATCAATAACAGATCTTAAGGCTCTTCCAATTAATCTTTGAATTTCTACACTTCTTCCGTCTGCTCCTTTACCTCCATCTCTTTGCTTTCTAGTAATAGTTGAACCAGGAAGCATATTATATTCAGCACTAATCCAACCTTTACCCTGACCTCTTAAGAATGGAGGAACCTTATCATCTACCATTGCAGTTATAATTACTTTGGTATCTCCAACTGAAATTAATACGGAACCATCAGCAGATTTAATAAAATCTTGTTCAATTTCAACATTCCTTAACTGATCATTTTCTCTTTTATCGAATCTTTCCATTTTTTCCCCCTAAAAAAAAAGACACCCGAAGGTGTCTAATATACTTATAATAATTCTTCTACTTTTTCTCTGATTATTTGATTAGCTAATTGAGGATTGGCTTTACCTTTAGTCATTCTCATGACTTGACCAGTTAAGAAACCATAAGCTTTTTTGTTTCCACCACGAATATCTTCGATAGATTTTGGATTATTAGCTATAATTTCTTCAATTATACTTTCAAGTTCACCAGAATCGCTCATTTGAGCAAGACCATTCTTTTCTACAATTTCTTTAGGCGAACCCTTTTGCTCAAACATATCAGCTAAAACATCTTTAGCGATTTTTCCACTAATTGTCTGATCTTTAATAAGTGATAGTAGTTCAGCTAAATCTTTTGGTTCAAACGGAATATCGGCTATAGTTATTTCCTTTTCTTTTAATAAAGGAGGGATTTCAACCATAAGCCAATTAGATACCAGTTTTGGTTCATTAATAAGATCAACAGTCTTTTCAAAAAATTCAGCTGTTTCAATAGAATTAGTTAATTGTTGAGCATCATATTCAGGCAATCCCAATTCATTTATATAACGAGCTCTTTTTTCTTCTGGAAGTTCAGGAAGTTCTGATCGGAATTTTTCAATTTGTTCATCTGAAAGAATAATAGGAACCAAATCAGGTTCAGGGAAATATCGATAATCATGAGCTTCTTCCTTTGATCTTAAAGAAAAACTTCTACCAGCATTATCATCCCATTTACGGGTTTCCTGAATTATTCTGTTTCCGTCTTCTATTTCTTTTATCTGTCTTTTAGATTCATATTCGATGGCTCTTTCTAGTGCACGAAACGAATTTAAATTTTTCATTTCAGTTCTAGTACCAAGCTCTTCAGAACCTTTTGGCTTAACAGATAAATTAACATCAAAACGAATTGATCCCTCCTGCATTTTACAGTCACTTACACCGGTAAATTCTAAAGTATTTCTAATTTTTTCAGCAAATACTCTAGCTTCCTGACTACTGGTGATATCGGGTTCAGTAACAATTTCAATGAGTGGAACCCCACATCTGTTATTATCAACAAGGGTTCCATCCGCTGATTCATGCAAAAGTTTTCCAGCATCTTCCTCAATATGAATTCTGGTTATTCCAATAGGCTTAGTTTCCCCATCAATATCTATGTCAACTGTTCCACCTGTACATATAGGTAAATCGAATTGAGATGTTTGATAGGCCTTAGGTAAGTCGGGATAGAAGTAATTCTTTCTATCCATTTTTGAAAAATTAGCTATATCACAATTTAGAGCAAGTCCTGCTCTAGCAGCATATTCAACAACCTTTTCGTTAATAACTGGTAATACCCCAGGAAGACCCAAACAAACAGGACAGGTGTGAGTATTCTCATCTGCCCCAAATTCAGTTGAACAGGAACAGAATATTTTTGATTTCGTTTTTAATTCGGCATGGATCTCCATACCAATAACAATATCGTAATCCATAATTAAACTTTCTAGACAGACTTAGCTCGTTGATTTTCATAACCGGTAACTTTCTGATAAGCGTTAGCTATTTTAAAAAGTTCTGGTTCAGAAAGAGCCGGTCCTGTTAGTTGTAAACCAATTGGAAGACCATTATCATCAAAACCACCTGGCATTGATAACGCTGGTAAACCTCCAATATTAGCTGGAATGGTATATAAATCGCTTAAGTACATATCTAAGGGATTATCCAATCTTTCCCCAAATTTAAAAGCTGTAGTTGCAGTTGTAGGGGTTAAAAGAACATCAGCCTGATCGAAAATCTTATTATATTCGTCAATAACTAATGTTCTTACCTGCATTGCTTTTTTATAATAGGCATCATAATAACCACTAGAGAGAGCATACGTTCCCAGCATAATTCTTCTTTTTACTTCGTCACCAAATCCAGCCGTTCTGGTTTTAACATACATATCAACCAGACCATTATAATCATCAGCGCGAACACCATATCTTACGCCATCATATCTGGCTAGATTAGAAGAAGCTTCAGCTGAAGCAATCATATAATAAGCGGCTAAAGCCGAATCAAGTAATGAAAAATCAACTTCAACTATTTCAGCTCCTAAATCCTGATAAATTTTTAAAGCTTCTTCATAACTATCTCTTATTTCCCTTTGGAGACCTTCACCAAGAAAATCTTTAGAAACAGCAATTTTAACTCCTTCAAGACTCTCATTTAATTTAGCAGAGTAGTCCTTTTTAGGAGCATTAAAGCTGGTTGAGTCTTTTTTATCGTGACCAGCAATAGCATCCAGAACGATAGCGGCATCTTCAACCGTATGGGTAAAAGTTCCTATCTGGTCTAGACTGGAAGCAAAAGCGATTAGTCCATATCTAGAAACAAGGCCATAAGTGGGTTTTACCCCAACTAAACCAGTATAGGCAGCTGGTTGTCTGATTGATCCACCAGTATCAGAGCCGAGAGCAAATGGAGCCATTCCTGATGCTACTGCTACAGCAGATCCACCTGAAGAACCACCAGGAACCCGGGTAATATCCCAGGGATTTTTAGTATTTTCAAAAGCTGAATTCTCTGTAGAAGAACCCATGGCAAACTCGTCCATATTTAGTTTTCCTAAAAGGATTCCTCCCTGATTATCTAGCTTTTCATAAACAGTAGCATTATAAGGTGGAATAAAATTTTCTAAAATTTTTGAAGCAGCAGTAGTTCTGATATTTTCTGTAACAATATTATCTTTTAAAGCATATGGAATTGCTTCTAAAATATTATCCGGAACTTTATCCTGTTGATCAAATTCACGGGCTTTCTTTAAGGCATCTTCAGTTGTTTTAGTTAAATAAGCATTTAACGTTCCGTCTTGAGCCTCTATTGCATCAATATATGCCTGGGTAATTTCTTCAGCTGTGAGTCTTTTATTCTTAAGATCTTCAGCTAATTCTTTTACCGTTTTTTCTCTTATTTCCTTACTCATTATTCAATAACTTTTGGAACCTTAAAAGCTCCCTTTTCCTTTTCCGGGGCATTTTGTAAGACTTTATCCAGATCAAGCGAATCAACTACGATATCTTCTCTAAAAACATTTTCCATAGGAAGAATATGCTCTGTAGGTTTAGTATTAGAAGTATCTAATTTATTAAGAGCTTCCGCATAATCCAGTACAGCTGATAATTCGTCTTGTAATTTTTCTGTTTCTTCTTCAGAAAATTCCAGACGGGCTAAACCAGCAACATAGGTTACTTCATTTTTAGAAATACTCATAATTAAATCCTATTTAATGTCATCTTCTGAAAGTATTGGAATTCCTAAATTTTTAGCTTTATCATATTTACTTCCTGGATTTTCTCCTGCTAAAACATAATCCGTTTTTTTACTTACAGATCCAGTAACTTGAGCTCCTTTGCTTTCTAAAAGGGCTTTAGCTTCTTTTCTGGATAAATTCGGGAGAGTACCAGTAATAACTACTTTCTTACCACTAAATTCAGAATTAGTATTAACTTCCTTACTTTCAGATTTTAAATTTAACCCTTCTTCTTTTAATCTACTTATTATAGCTTTATTGGAATCAGTTTTAAAGAAATCTACCAGATTCTCAGCAATCTTTTCACCGATACCATTAATTTGGGCAATATCTTCAACTGAAGCTTTTTCCAGCTTTTCAATTGAGTTAAATTCATTGGTAATAAGCCTAGCAGCTCTTTCTCCAACTAATGGAATTCCCAAAGCATAGATAACTTTTTCAAACGGTTGTTTTTTTGAATTTTCAATTGAAGCCAAAAGATTATCAACCGATTTTTCACCTAACTTTTCCAGTTTAACCAGGCTTTCTTTTTGTTCATGCAAATCATAGATATCAGTTACCACTGAAATTAAATTATTATCCAAGAGTTGTTTAATAATAGAAGAACCCAATCCAGTTATATCCATAGCATCTCTGGAAGCAAAATGGACTATTCTTCCAAACACCTGAGCCGGACAATCCAGATTCAGACAACGAGTGGCTGCCTCGCCAGGAACCCGAAATGTTTCTGATCCGCAGACAGGACAGTATTCTGGCATTTCAAACTCCTGGGACTGGTTTCTTTTTTCCAGAACAGGTTTGACGACTTCTGGAATAACGTCTCCAGCTTTACGGATAATAACAGTATCTCCTATCTGAATATCTTTATCTTTTACATAATCTTCATTATGAAGAGTTGCTCTTGAAATAATACTACCAGCGAGGGGTGTAGGTGTTAATTCAGCAACCGGAGTTAAAACTCCTGTTCTTCCTACTTGAACCGTAATAGCTTTAACCACTGCTTGAGCTTCTTCCGGAGCAAATTTATAAGCTATAGCCCATCTAGGAGATTTAGTGGTAGATCCAAGTTCCTCTCTTATTTGAAACTGGTTTACTTTAATGACCATTCCATCAATTTCAAAAGATAACTCCTGTCTTATTCCATGAGCCACTTCATCTATATAGATGATAATATCATCAATATTAGAAAATTCTTTAGTCGGGCTTACTTTAAAGCCCAGAGATTTTAAGTAGGCCAAAGCTTCTGAATGCGTTTTTATTCCTGGTAGATCAGTTTCTGGATTAAAAATAAAAATATCCAGTGGTCTACCTGCTGAAATTTTTGAATCCAGTTGTCTTAAAGAACCTGCAGCGGCATTTCGAGGATTAGCAAATAAAGACTTTTCCTGTTCTTCCCGTTTTTTATTAAGTTTTTCAAAAGCATCTTTATGAATTAAGACTTCACCACGGACTTCTAGAGAAACATCTTTATTTAACTTAAGAGGAATCGTTTTTACTGTTTTTAAATTTTCAGTAATTTTCTCTCCAACAACTCCATTACCCCGGGTAGCCCCTTGAACAAATTTTCCATCCTGATAATCTAAAACAACCGTTAAACCGTCAAATTTATACTCAACACAATAGGTAGCATTTGGGAATTCTTTTTTTATTCTTCTATCAAAATCTCTTAAATCTTTAGCATCAAAAGCATTAGCTAAAGATAATTTAGGAGAAATAAAAGTTACTTTTTCAAATTTATCTAAAGCTTTACCACCTACCCGTTGAGTGGGAGATTCTGGTGATTTAAATTCAGGATTTTCTTCTTCAAGAGTAATTAATTCCTGCATTAATTTATCATAATCATAATCAGAAATTCGAGGCTGATCTTCTTCATAGTAGTCCTTATTAGCCTTGTTAATTTTTTCTCTTAATTCCTGAATTCTGGCTTCAATATTATTTTTCATTTATTTTCTCAACATATCCTTCAGCTATTAATTTTTTATCTCCACCAGGAAATAGAATTGTTAAAATTCCCTTTTTATTATTAACAACAAAGCCACGTCCAAAGGATTGATGTTTAACTATATCACCAGTTTTAATTTTACTAGTATTAGTTTTTTTACGAATATTAGGTTGATAGAGTTCTTTCTTTGTTTCTCTTTCCGGTTTAAAACTGGTGTAATAATCATGTTTTAAATACTTAGTATTAACGATGTTTTCAGGCAGTTCAGATAAAAAGCGTGAAGGTTTTTGATAGCGCATATCTCCGTTAATGAGTCTCTCCCGCGCATGGGTTAGGAATAACCTTTCTTTTGCTCTAGTTATTCCAACATAACAGAGTCTACGTTCTTCTTCTACATCTCCTTTACTTACTGACTGATATGAAGGAAAAAGATTTTCTTCAAGACCTGTTAAAAAAACTACTGGAAATTCAAGGCCTTTAGCACTATGAACTGTCATAAGAGAAACTTTATTTGAATCATCCATTTCATCAACTGAAGAGGACAGTGCAGCATTTTCTAAAAATTCATTTACTGTCATATCTTTATTCTCTCGGGCTGTACCAATTAGTTCTTTAACAAACTCTTGTTTACTCTCCCCATTTATTGAAGTATCTGTTTTTAAATAATCCTTATAACCTGTCCGGTCAAATATTATTTCTAGCTTCTTATCTAATGATTCATCAATACTTTCAACTCGAATTGATTCTATTAATTCTCTAAATTTAATAAATTTTATTTTTACTCCCTTAGTTAAGGTAGGAATATCTTCGACATTCAGAACTGATTCATAGAGACTCCAACCTTTAAAATCAGCATATTCCTGGAGCTTTTCGATACTTTTAGCCCCAATTCCTCTTCTTGGCATATTAACAATCCGGTTAAAAGAAAGATCGTCTTTCTTATTTTCTATAAGTGAAAGATAAGAAAGTAAATCTTTTATCTCTGCTCTATCGTAAAATGCCAGAGATCCTACTGATTTATAGGGAATTCCTAATCTTTTAAACTGTTCTTCAAAATTTCTAAACTGAATATTAGTTCTAAACAGAATAACAAAATCTTCATAATCAAAATGATCGTTTTCCCGCAAATCTAATATTTGTTGAGCAGCAAAGCGGGCTTCTTCACTAGCTGTATTAAACTGTTTAGCTATTACAGTTTGTCTTTCTTCTTCATTGGCAGTCCAAAGATTTTTACTTTTTCTATTAACGTTGTTACTTATTACATTGTTTGCGCATTCAAGAATATCTGGTACAGAACGATAATTTTCTTCAAGTCTAACGACTTGAGCTTCTGGCCAGTCTTTCTCGAAATCTAAGATGTTTCTAATATCGGCTCCTCGCCAACCATAGTAGGATAGGAATTGCTTCCCTCCTCCGAACCGAACGTGCACCTTACAGCGCATTCGGCTCTCCATTTATGAATTCTACAAATTTTTCTTCTTATTTCTTTCTAATTGAGGTCTGTTATCAATATCTGGAGACAGGTTTGGACGGTGTGTTTTAAAACCCTTATAAAACGGAACCTGATTTATTCCCCAGCTGTCACCTATCCTGTATTTTTCCTTAATGTTATTCATTGTAGTCCGATGTTTTCTAGCTAATGTCTTAAGACAGGAGGTCTCCATAATATATTTTAGTTGTCCAAATTTTCTAGAAACATTACTTGCTATAGAATAATATTGATAAAAATTTTTAAGTTCACTATTATAAATTCTAAAAATTTCTTCATCTGTTAAATTTAACAAATATCCCCGGTGTTTTGATTTCCAGGGTTTTTGATCAATATCTTTAACCAGATCCTTCTTTAGAATAAATGATTTAATAACATCTTGAGGTACTTGTAATAAAGTAGGTCCTAACTCTGAAGTGTGGACATCATATTCAAGAAATCTAATTCTTTGACCACTTCTTTTAAAGATAGGGTTAGTTTCATAATTATAAGTATTATAAAGTGTATCAATAACGATTGATCGATTATTTTTTTCCCATTCACATAAACCTATTAACAAGGCTCCTCTATATCTAACCCAACTTATATTAAACGAATCCATGATTCTATCTAAAGGGTGCAAATAAATATTAATTAATAAGTCACTAAATTCATTTTCTGCTAGTGTTCTAGAATAAGTAGAATCTTTTGAAAAATTAACCGTCTTAACAAATTTATTAACTAAACGAATTAATCTCTCATCGTGAATTTTTCCACTAAGTTCGAAATCAAGAATTCTATAATCTATATTAGTTATTAAATCATTTAAATCAAAATAAAGATAATAAGGATAAAAACCTAAATCTTCTCTGATTGAACTTAAACAAGTATGTGCATTTCTATTTAAAATTCCCGAATGGACTGACTTTGAAAAACTTGTTAAATAAGCTGCTGATAATATAGCTGTTAGAAGTTTTTCAACAGGATCATTTTTCTGAGCTTGATAAGTTTCATCTTTTAAAGACGAAATAAGATCTGGACGAACAGGTTGAGTATAATATTTTTCATTTAAAAAAAAGCGATATAACCGCTTATACTCATAAGATTCATCTTTACTTTGTAGATTTAAAAGTAGTGTTTCTAAATTTTTAATAAGCCTTTCGCTCCTTTTAAAAACAACACTTTTCATAAACTGTCGTACTTCGCCACGTAACAGGATTTCCCTGTCTCAAACTACTATTACGACTCCGTTACCATATAAATACTTAGGTAATCCCCATTTCACTTAAAAGTCCAGGATAAAATTTATTGGAAGGAACTTTCGACATATTGTGTTAAAGAAATAATTGCAATAAATTAATCGACTTATTTAATTTACTACTTCTTTAATTAAAGGGATCATAGCCTCACTTGTCTATTCTTCACGCAGTTTAGCATTCTTCCAGTAAATTTTCTTATAGATTTTGTCATGCTATTGTCCCGTTTCAATTTCTCTCTAACGGTTAGACAAACTCTATTAAACCGCTTCCCAAGCAGAAAACTAATAAGCTTAATGGGCGCACAATCGATTGATCATCATCTCCGCAAACGCATAGATTGCGATAGCCCTGAGCTAACATTTTTACAAACTCGTATTGAACCCGGTTTGTATCCTGATATTGTAGGATAGAAACTAACCGCCTTGAATTAATCAGGTTTATCAGTTTCCTCCTCTAAACCGTACGTACACGTCTCCGCGTATACGGCTTGCCATTTACATAACCTTACAGAAAATATGATTGCATTTAATTTGGAATAATATCAATATTATTCAGCGGCTTTTTATTCCTTTTAAAACTTCTTTTTAATGAAACTATCTTATTCTTATCTGAATTCTGAATTTTAATTCCCCAAATGCTTCCAGTACGAAGTTTTGATTTTATTTTAGCTACTGAACTTTTATGTTTTGTAGCTAATGTTTTTAAACAACTCTTTTCCATGGGATAAAAGATCATATTCATCTGACTGCTAACATTGTTAGCTAAGCGGTAATAATCATAGACTGCGTTTAACTTTCTTTTATAATATAAAAGAATCTGAAGATCACTTTGATTGACCAACTCTGGTTTTACTAAAGGCTTCCATGGATTTTCATTAAAATTTTTAATTATTTTTTCTTTCTTTAAGAACTCATTCTTAAAACAGGAAGGCATTTTAAGCTTTACCTTTGACTGATCTAAGTAATTTTTAGTTCTAGAAATTAAAATGTTATATCCAATAAAATTAATGGTTTTATCAGATTCTTTTATTTTAACCTCAATCGATTCAGGTTTTATTTTTAATTCTTCAGATAAGAATTTAATTATAGAGTTCCTAATTTTACGGGAAAAGTTAAAATCTTTATTAATTCCAATTAGAAAACTTCCTGCATAACGAACATAATTTAGTTTATTTTCTGATTCTTCAAGCTTATTTATAAACTGATCTAGTTCATTTAAATAAATATTTAATAGAATCTGATTTAAAGGACAACCAATTGGTTGTCCTGAGAAAGTTCTATTAATATGCCACTGCTTAAAATAACCGGCTTTTAGAAACTTCCATATTAACCGGATAAAGCGTTCATCTTTTATTCTTTTTCTTAGAATTTGAATTAAAATATGATTATTAAAACTCTTAAAGTCATTTATGGTAAATGAAATTAAATAGGTGGAATTAAAAAAATTAGAATTAATTTCTCTTAGAGCTGTATGACAACTTTTATTGCTTCGATATCCGTGAGAGGAGTTATTAAAAGTTGGTTCATAAATAGCATCTAAAATTAATTTTAGAACTTCCTCAATTAATTGGTCTTTTAAATTAAAACCAGGATTAATTAAACTATTTTGATTAATACTTATTTTTTTTGGCTTATAACTTTCATCTCTTAATGACTGGATAAGTTGTTCTATAGTTTTTTTTACTTCTTCAGGAATATTTTTTTCTTTTTTATTTAATTTAGAATAAGCTGAATAATATAAATTTTTATTATAAAGTAACCGGTATAATCTGGTAAAAATAAAATCTTCTTTTTGTGTATCAAATGTAAGGTTTTTTAATACTGTTTTAGAATCTTGCATAGAGCCTGTTGCTCCTTTCTAAGCTAGTATTAACATGTAAACTATCGTCCTTTGCCGCGTACAGGGCTTTCCCCTGCTCAGACTACTACGACGATTCCGTTACCATA
>CANQNI010000016.1 GCA_947625175.1 uncultured Eubacteriaceae bacterium
CGGTATCTGTAGTTGGATAAACATCTTTTAAAAGATTAAAAACAGCCCAGGCTTTAGGCCAACCAACATAGAAAGCAGTATGAGTTACAATAGCTACCATTTCCTCTTTTGAAACACCATTCTTTTTAGCATTTTGTAGGTGGTAAACAAGAGAGGAATCTGTAATTCCAGAAGACATTAAAGCAACAACAGTAATAATACAACGAGTCTTTAAGTTTATATCCTGGTTATTCCAGTTTTCACCAAAGAGAATATCATCGTTATAATGAGCAAATTCTGGTGCAAAATCACCTAGTTGGTCTCTACCAGCAGTTTGTACAATTTTTGACATTAAATCACTTTCTTTCTATAACTATTTAGTTAAAAGATTTTTTATAAAATTCCGTAATCTGTTCAAATGGTATTATATCAATTTGGTCATAAAGGTCAGTATGAACAGCTCCAGGAATTAAAATTAATTCTTTATTATCACCCTTTAGTTCTTTAAAAGCATCCTTACCCATATAAGCTGAATGAGCTTTATCACCATGAACGATTAAAACAGGATTATCAATTTCTCCTATAAAATCTAAAAGAGGAGCTTTCATATAGGAAAGATTGGCTGTTGTATTCCACCCTTCATTAGAGTTTAAGGAGCGTTTGTGATATCCACGTGGAGTTTTATAGTAATCATAATAATCTTTTACAAAGAAAGGAGCATCATCTGGTAATGGGTCAACAACTCCGCCTGCTCTTTGATATTCACCATTTTTATAATCTTGAGTTCTTTGAGCACTTAGTTGTTTTTTTGTTTCTTTACGTTCTTCTTCTGATACTGAGTCAAAATATCCATTAATACCAACACGGCTCATATCATACATTGTTGAAGCAACAGTAGCTTTAATTCTTGGATCCATAGCTGCAGCCGCAAGGGCAATTCCTCCCCAACCACAAATTCCTAAAGATTCCAGATAATCAACAGCAGCTGAAAAATCTTCTGTATTAATATCAGGTGAGTTAATATAACGTGGTTTTCCCCCGCTTTCACCTGTAAAAGAAGGATCGAAAGCAATAGTTAAGAAACCATTTTTAGCAAGTTCTTGTGCATAGAGTCCAGACGATTGTTCTTTGACAGCTCCGAATGGTCCCGATATTGCAATCGCTGGTAGCTTACCTTCAACATCTTTTGGAATATACATATCAGCAGCTAATGTTATTCCAAAACGGTTTGGAAAGGTTACTTTTTTATGGTCGACTTGATCACTTTTATCAAATACTTTATCCCAGTTTTCTTCTAGAATAAGGTCTTCTTTTTCAATCATTTTAAGCCTCCATTTGAATATTCATTATTATTTTATTAAATAATTAAATTATTACAATTACCTAGATTTAATAACTTGTTATGCCTTTAAAGTATTGAAATTATTTTTCATAAATAGACCTCTAGAATGTCGAAAAATATTGAAAAATTGTCCAGATTTTTATATACTTTAGAGTATGAAAAATCCGTTTAGTTTCTCTACGTTATTTGTTGGCTTGTTTTTAGTAATGTTTTTCATCAGATTCCTTTTTCCGATAATTTACTTAGCATTAGTATTTTATAGCATAAATCGTCTGATGAGATATATGATTGAAAATCAAGTAAGAAAACAGGCTACCCACAAGACTGAAGTCAAGCGGGTAAAGGTTGAGAAAGAAAGGGAAAAAGCCCAGCATTCAAGCGTATATGATCAAATAATTGCTTCAATTAATCAAGCATTACTTACAGCTAGAGTTAATGCAGATATTAGTTTAAGAGATAGCTTTATTGATTGTCGTAAATATTTAGTTAGATTAAGAGAAGTCAATTATAAAAATCATAAGAAGATACTTGAAAATATCAATCTTACTTTGAAGAATTATATTATATTTACGAACAAAGCCATTAAAACTAAAGAAGTTGATGAGGTTATTGAGAAGGTCGAATCATCTATACCAAATATTAGATATGCCTTAAAACAAATGTATCTTGAAACCATAAAAGACGACTTACTTTCCATGGATGTTCAAATCGATGTTCTTAATAATCAATTAAAATTTGATGGTTTAACACCAAGCGATTTTGATAAAAAAATTGCTTAAGTGTCAGGTGAGCTATTATGGGGTCATACCATAATAGCTTTTTTTGCGTCTAGAAAGTGTTTTATTTTGTTACAGTTAAATAAAATTTTTAAAGAATATATAACTGGTGATTTAATGCAAATTGCTTTAGATCATGTAAGTTTAAATTTAAGAAATAATGAGTTTGTAGCAATATTAGGTCCTTCTGGATCAGGTAAAACAACACTTCTAAATATAATTGGTGGACTAGACAGATATGATTCAGGAGATTTAATAATAAATGGAGTTTCTACTAGTCAGTTTACTGACAAGGACTGGGACTCTTATAGAAATCATTCTATTGGTTTTGTCTTTCAAAATTATAATCTAATTCCGCATCAAAATGTGTTATCCAATGTTGAATTAGCATTAACCGTTTCTGGTGTAAAAAAAGAAGAGCGCAAAAAGAGGGCTGAAGAAGCTTTGATTCAGGTGGGATTAAAAGATCATATGAATAAGCTTCCCAATCAGCTTTCTGGCGGTCAGATGCAACGAGTAGCTATAGCTAGAGCGTTAGTAAATAATCCAGATATTCTTCTTGCAGATGAACCAACCGGAGCTTTAGATTCTGAAACTTCGGTTCAGATAATGGATATTTTAAGACGAGTGGCTAAAGACCGTCTAGTGGTTATGGTAACTCATAATCCAGAATTGGCTAACGATTATGCTACTAGGATAGTTACTCTTAAAGATGGAGTAATAACAAGTGATTCTGATCCTTTTATAATTAATGAGAGTAATTCAACTAAAACTAAGGAAAACAAATTTGGAAAAACTTCCATGTCTTTTCTGACTGCTTTAAGCCTTAGTTTTAATAATTTAAAAACTAAAAAAGCTAGAACTTTTCTTACTGCTTTTGCTGGATCAATAGGAATTATTGGAATAGCTTTAATTATTTCTCTATCTAATGGGGTTAATAATTATATTAATAATATTCAACGAGAGACAATGACATCTTATCCGATTACAATTGATGCTCAGGCTATAGATCTTAGCAATATTATTGAGAATTCACCTGTAACTGGAGATGAGGAAGAAGAGGTAGATCATGATACCAATGGTGTTTATTCAAATCCATTTGGTCTTGAGACAGCCTCCACTATGCGGAGTAGTATAACTGAGAATAACTTAACAGAGTTTAAAAAATATCTAGATGACCCGTCCAGTGAAATAAATAACTATGTTGGTGAAAATGGTATCGTCTATAGTTATGATACTCAGTTTAATGTTTTTAGTTACGATCCTAATAATGTTCTAGTTAACACTGATGGCTCAACTTTAAACGATAATTCTGAAAATTCAGAGCGACAATCTATGCGACGTTATATGACCTCTCAGGCTGGGAATAGAAGCGGAACGAATCCAAGCACAAGTTTAAGCATTATGTCGGGACAGGGTGTTGATAGGAATCTCGAACAGTTAATTCCAGGTCAAGATGAGGAACTGGTAAGTAAAGCTATTACAGAACAATTTGATCTGGTAGCAGGTGAATGGCCAACTCAAAAAGAAGATCTAGTCCTAGTATTAAATCATAATAATGAGATTGCTGCTACTACTTTATATGAACTGGGAATTCTTCCTACAGAAGAGTATCAAAATATTATGGCTCGGATTGAAAATGGTGAAGAGTTAACTTTAGATACCCAGCACTGGAATTATGAAGATTTATTAGGAAGAGAATATAAGTTAATTCCGGCATGTGATTATTACGTAGCTAATAAAAGTGGTTTATATACTGACATGTCGGAGGATGAAAACTTCCTGAATGACTTATTGGCCAATAAAGCGGTTAATTTAAATATTAAAGGAATTATTAAAGCCAGTGATGAAGATGCAGAACAATTAATTACTGAACCATTAGGTTATACCGAAGAATTAACAAATTATTTAATAGAATATACCAGCAGTAGTCCAGTTGTAATAGCTCAGCAAGGAAACCCAGCAGTTAATATTTTAAGCGGTCTTTCATTTGCTCCAGCCGATGACAATCAAAAAGTACAGGATACCATAACTTATCTTTCAGGGTTAGGAGTTTCTGAAAAAGCTAATATGATGAGGCAGATCCTAACAACTATGGGACAAACTCAAATGTTAGCCTTCATGGATGAAACTATGTTAGCCAGTTATTTGGATAATTTCCTACAAAATCCGGACTCTAACGCTTTACTTCAAATTTATAATACCTATATCACCCCTGGTTCCTATAATGATAATTTAGAATTATTCGGTGTTGTTTCACCAGATGCGCCTAGTCAGATTAATATCTATTCAGATAGTTTTGAAGATAAAGATAAAATTTCTGAAGCTATAACGCACTATAATGCTGGAGTAACTGAGGAAAATCAGATCAGTTATACTGATTTTGTTGGCTTATTAATGTCTTCAGTAACAACCATTATTAATGTTATTACCTGGGTTCTAGTTGCTTTTGTAGCAGTTTCTTTAATTGTTTCTTCGATTATGATTGGAATTATTACCTATATTTCAGTTTTGGAGAGAACAAAGGAAATTGGAATTTTAAGGTCTATTGGAGCTTCAAAGGGAAATATTTCAGAAGTTTTCAATGCGGAAACTTTTATAGTTGGATTAATCTCAGGTCTCATGGGAATAGTGATAACCTGGATATTACTCCTTCCGATGAATTCGATAATACATAATTTAATAGATACGAACGAGGTAAATGCTATATTACCTCTTTATTCGGCTCTAATTTTAATTGTTCTGAGTATAATTCTTACTTTAATTGGAGGATTTATACCGGCTAAAAAAGCAGCTAAAAAGGATCCTGTTACTGCTTTAAGAACAGAATAAAACACAGTATTTGGAATTTCCAAATACTGTGTTTTTACATTGATAAATCTCCAAGTTTTATTGGTTCCTTTGGATTTAATGGATATAAGAAAGGTTTTCCGTTTTTATCTAGCATATAAAGTCTTCGATCAGTTACAATTGAATCTTCCGTTTCGTATAATTCGTTGAGGTATTCCAAATAGGTTCCAGGTGTTATAATTCCATTTAATTTAAATAAACGGAGTCCACTTTTACCAACAACATCATTAACAACTTCAGAACAATTTTCACCAATAGCATAATAAGTTTTATATTTACTACCGTCTTTAAATTTAAATAGTTCGGCATTTTCTTCCAAATACATTTTACTTCCAACATCAGTAAAAGATTTTGGATCACCAGAAATTTCACCTTCTGCAGCTAGTTGTGCTTTAGGTTTCCACTGATAAGATAGAGACATTATTTTATCTAATTCTCCACGAACCGCTTTATCAAGTTTGTCTGTTAACTGAATCCCGTAAGCCATTAAAATTTTCTTATCATCTTTTAAGGCCATTTCAATGTGTTTTTCTGGTGGAACTAAGGCTAGAGTTCCATCTGCTAGGAAACCACCAAATTTCCAGGTGGCTTCATCATAATCCCCATAGGAATATACTTTACCTTTATAGCATAGATCACAATGACCAAATCCTGGAATAAAGCCGGCCCGCGTATGAATATAAACAATCAAATCCGGTTCTTTTCCTTTATCTGGTTCCTGAAGTTTTAAAAGTTCGTCCGGTTCTTCTTTAACCATCGTATTAACTTCTCGAAATAGAGCCATAGGTAAAAATGCTGAAACAATCATTGGTAAGGAAATACCAACGTTTCTCTTTAGTTTTGGTTTGATAACAAAGAGAGCAGATAAAGATTCAAAGAAGGCGTTAAGAGCTAACATAACCAGATAAAAACCGGTTAAAACAGAAAGGATTCGGGTTCCATCTGGAACAAAAAGGATCGCTAAACTTAATCCTAAATAAACTAATCCCCAGATTAAAGAGCCGATAAAGGGAGCTTCAATCTTTATTTCGCGCCAAACATCTACAAACATGAATAGTGAAATAACAATACCTACAAAACCAGTAGCTAGTTTTAGAGACATCATTAGTACGTTACCCATGACAAATAGAACGATTCCTCCTATTATTAATAGAAGACCAAAAATTAATACACGACGAGTTCGGTTAGTGGTTCTAGTAGCTACCGCAAATACGTAAATTAATCCCGTGATTCCAATTGACGCAACAATAGCCAGAATAGCATCGTCTGCTCTGATATTTTTATCAAAAATTAGAACTAATCCTAATATGAAAATGGCAAGTGATAATAGAAACCAAACAACCACGATTAAAGTATGAATAAAGCCCTTCGGTGCTGTTTGAGTATCGGATCCTTCACTAGCTATTTTCCAGTACTCCTGATTTTTATTCGTTGCCATTTTAATTCAACTCCATAAAATTTTATTAAATTATATTTACCCAAATTTGAAAGACTTAAGAGAGAGTAGAAGTATTTTAAAAAGTTTACAAATTAAAATAGGATAAAAAGAAAAGCACCAGTTAAACTGATGCTTAATTAAAATAAATACTGACAAGGAAGAACTTTTTGTTTGAGTATTTTTTGTTCAAATTTATAGCTCGGAAAATATTTACTTAAAAGATTATAAAAACCAGCTTGATGGTTAGCTTCTTTTAAATGACACAGTTCATGAATTATTACATAATCTATTGCTTTTTTAGGAACCATCGCTAGATAAAAGTTAAAGCGGATGGTTGCTTTATTAACCGAGCAACTTCCCCAAAGAGTTTTCATTTTTCTAATAGTAAATTTCTTACATTTTAAACCCGTTTTGTGATACCAGTATTTTAATCGGTTTTGAATGTATTTTTCTAATTCAGTTTGAATAAACTCATCGATATAAGTTTTATAAAATTCGAGATTTAACTCTTTATAACCTTCTGGAATATAGACATTTTTACTAGCAAGTTTAATACTATTGATATCACTGCGATAAACGATGTTATATTCTTTCCCAAATAGTAAGAGTTTAGAAAAGGAAGTAATATTTTGATTTTCTAAGGCTTTAATCTGTTGATCCCGATTCTTAATTTTTTCTAATTTTTCCTGGAATCTTTCTCTATTTTCTTCAATAAAATTAATAATAATACTGAGTTCTGTTCCCGGTTTCGCACTAACATTAATTCGGTCAGGTTTAAAAGTATAGTTAATTCGTTTTACATTTTTTAAGGTTAAGTAAACAGGAGTTCCATCAAACTCATATATCTTAACTGGATAAGATAAAGCTCTAGCCATTAATTTCTTTCAATAAAGATATCAACATTAGACTGATCATTTAGACCAGTTCTTTCAGGATTATTGGGTGTAACTGTTATGGAAACAGAACAATCATTAACGGTTCCTGTTATGGTATTAGTATCAGCATTCGTTGAAGTTTTATAATTTGAAGAAGACTCAAGTAGTTTCTGATAAAAAGCTGTAATATCAGGGACAGTGGCATCTGAACCATACTGAGCTGTCCAACCAGGGTTTCCATTTTGAGTAATAATATCGTTTGAATCAGCTGCTGATTTAGCTTTATACAATGGAATTACATTACTTGGGTAACTTTCAGTGATCTGATCAATAACATCTGAATTGTTTAAATCATTTTTATTATCTGAAATGATTTTTTTCATATCGTCTGAAGGTTCTAACTGTTTAGAAACATCAGAATTATTAATGTTTTGATTATTATTGGAATCACTACTATCTACTACCTGAGGTTTATCATCGGTTTGTGAGACTTCCCCTTCTGGTGTATATTGTTGGATCTCTTTCTTTGGAGTATTGGTAGATTTGTCTTTATTTATTAAAGAAATGATAAAAAATCCTCCAACTAGTATAACTGCTATAATTAATATTGAGGATATCAGAATCTTTCTTCGTTTTGTCATTAAAAAATCCTTTCGAAGAGTTTTTATTAATTCTAATTGAATTACTTTAAAGTAACTAAAACATTTAACTTAATTTAAATAAGCGGTGATTACAAGATGAGTAAAATTTGTTTTATTGATGTGGATGGAACCTTATTAGATTATGAGAATAATCTGCCTGAGTCAGCGGTTAAAGCTATTAGAGAGGCTCGGGCTAATGGAAATAAAGTTTACATCTGTACAGGGAGATCTGAAGCCGAAGTTTATGATTATATCTGGGATATTGGATTAGATGGAATGATTGGTGGAAATGGTAGTTATGTTAAAGATGGAGATAAAGTAATTTTATGGGATCATTTATCAGCACAAGAAACGAGACGGATTATAAACTGGTTAAAAAGTAGAGATTTGGAATTCTACCTTGAAGCAAACAGCGGACTTTATGCATCAAAGAACTTTAAAGAAAAAGGTTTAAAACCTTTAAAAGATTATATGGGTAAAAAAGGAGAGGAAATTGAAAGTATTTCGATAGAAGATATTTTTCCTGAGATGATTTTTAATGAAGAAAATCTTTACCGCGATGATATAAATAAAATTAGCTTTATTCTTAATTCCTATCAGGATTATTTAGATGCTAAAGAAGCATTTCCAGATTTAAAAGTTGGTACTTGGGGTGGAGTTGGTGAAACTGCTCTCTTTGGGGATATAGGAGTAAAAAATATTGATAAAGGTAAAGCTATTGATAAACTTTTAGATTATCTGGGAGCTGATTTAAAGGATACTATTGCTTTTGGTGATGCTAAAGTTGATATTCCAATGTTAGAAAAATGTAATATTGGAGTAGCAGTTGGTAGTGGTGGAGAAGAGATTAAAGAAATAGCTGATTATGTTACAGATTCAGTAAATAATGATGGAATTTATAAAGCTTTTGAACATTTTAATCTAATTTAAACCATCTTATTATGAAAAAGTTTGAAAATTTGCATTAAACAAAGTATAATAAATACCGCTGTAAATGCGAAGAAAGGGACGTTATTTAAAATATTAGTCTTCTAGCGAGGCCAGTATGGTGGAAGTGGTCAAGACTATTTAAATATGGATCACCCTGGAGCAGAAGATTTGAACAGAGTAGATTCTTCCGGTAAAACCGTTATCTTTGAATTAAGTGGTTCCTGTAACAATATGGGTGGTACCGCGCAACAGAGAGCGTCCCATAGATTTTTATTTTAGAAGTCTATGGGACGCTTTCTATTTATAAATGAAAGGAGAGAAATGGAAACATTTAAAGAACTGAGTAAAGAACCTGTTAAGGAAGTTGAAAAAAAACTAGCCCAGAAATGGGAAGAAATTGATGTTTTAAATCAGTCTATTGAAAATAATAAAGAAAATGGAGACTTTGTTTTTTTTGAAGGACCTCCAACTGCTAATGGCAAACCTGGTATTCACCATGTTATAGCCAGAACCTTAAAGGATACCGTTAACAAGTATCATGCTATGCAGGGTAACCGCGTAGTTCGCCAGGCTGGCTGGGACACCCATGGATTACCTGTTGAAATTGAAGTTGAAAAGCAACTCGATATAGAGTCCAAACCTGAAATCGAAGCTTATGGTATTGCCGAATTTAATGAAAAGTGCAAAGAATCAGTTTTTAATTATGAAGCCCAATGGCGTGATATGACTCAGCGCATGGGTTATTTTATTGATCTGGATCACCCATACATTACCCTAGACAACGATTACATCGAAACGGTTTGGTGGTTACTTGATCAGTTCTATAAAGCTGGACTTATTTACGAAGGTCATAAGATCCTTCCATATTGTCCTCGTTGTGGAACAGGTCTTGCCTCTCATGAAGTAGCTCAGGGCTATCAGGAAGATAAAACAAATACTGTTATCTGTGCCTTTAAAGTTAAAGACAAGGATGAATATTTTCTAGTATGGACTACGACACCCTGGACGTTAGCTGCTAACGTTGCTTTGGCTGTTAATCCTGAAGCTGAATATATAAAAGCTAAAAGTAAAGGTAATGTCTTTATTTTAGCCAAAGAACTTGCTCCAAAATTACTGGGTGAAGATTATGAAGAATTAGAATCTTTTAAAGGTAAAGAACTAGAAGGAATTGAATATGAACGCCTAATGGATTTTGTTCCAATTCCAAAGAATAAAACAGCTAATATAGTTACTTTAGCTGACTATGTTACTACTGATGATGGTACAGGAATCGTTCATATTGCTCCGGCTTTTGGGGAAGATGACTATCAGGTTGGTCGTGAATACAATCTTCCGGTTCTTCAACCGGTTGACGAAACAGGTAAATATACCGATACTCCCTGGAAAGGCCATTTTGTTCTGGAAGAAGGACTTGATCTTGAAATCATTAAGTGGCTTAAGGAAAACGGAAAACTTTTCAAGAAAGAAAAGGTCGTTCATAATTATCCACACTGTTGGCGTTGTAAAACTCCTTTACTCTACTATGCTAAACCAAGCTGGTATATAGAAATGACTAAACTCAAAGATCAGTTAATAGAAAATAATAATAGTGTTAACTGGTATCCGAGTTATGTTGGTGAGAAACGATTTGGGAATTGGCTGGAAAATCTCAATGACTGGGCTATTTCCCGTTCACGTTACTGGGGAACTCCTCTAAATATTTGGCGCTGTGAAAATGAAGAGTGTGGATCTACTAGATCTATCGGTTCCAGAAAAGAATTAGCCGAAGAAGCTATTGAAGATATAGATGAAAATATTGAGTTACATCGTCCTTATGTTGATGATGTTCATCTGGTCTGTGAAAAATGCGGAAGCAGAATGAGTAGAGTAACAGATGTTATTGACTGTTGGTTTGATTCTGGATCAATGCCGTTTGCTCAACTACATTATCCTTTTGAAAATAAAGAAGAGTTTGAAGAACGTTTCCCAGCTGATTTTATCTGTGAAGGAATTGACCAAACTCGCGGTTGGTTCTATTCATTATTAGCTATTTCAACCTTTATCACTGGAAAGTCACCGTATAAAAATGTTCTGGTAAATGATCTGATTTTGGATGCTAATGGACAGAAGATGTCTAAGAGTAGAGGGAATACAGTTGATCCATTTGAGCTGTTTGATCAATATGGAGCTGATGCCCTACGCTGGTATTTACTCTACGTAAGTCCAGCCTGGACTCCAACCAGATTTGATATTGAAGGACTTAAAGAAGTTATTTCTAAGTTTTTAAATACACTTAAAAATACTTATACTTTCTTCTCACTCTATGCTAATACTGATAATATTGATCCTAGAGAGTTCGAAGTAGCTTATGAAGAAAGACCAGAAATAGACAAATGGATATTATCTAAATTAAATAGTCTGGTTAAAAATGTTCGTCATGAAATGGATCAATACGATTTAACGAAGTCGGTTCGGATGATTCAGGATTTTATAAATGAAGATTTATCAAATTGGTATATCAGAAGAAACCGAAGACGTTTCTGGGGAAGTGAAATGGATACTGATAAGAAATCAGTTTATAAAACCACTTATGAAGTTCTAGAAACACTATCCCGACTGATTGCACCGTTTGCTCCGTATATCTCAGAAGAAATTTATACTAATTTAACTGGGGAAGAATCAGTACATCTAGCTAGTTATCCTGAAGTCGACGAAGAACTTATTAATCTTGATATTGAAGAACCGATGGATATCGTACGTGATATTGTTTCACTTGGTCGAGCTGCTCGTGAAGAAGCTCAAATTAAGGTTAGACAACCACTTTCAGAAATTATTATTGATTCTGCTCTGGAAGATAAAATTGGTAATCATACTGATTTAATCAAAGAGGAACTTAACGTTAGAGATGTTATTTACAGTGATAATCAGTTTGATTTTATGAACTTCTCACTTAAACCAAACTTTAAAGTAGCTGGTCCTAAATTTGGTAAGAATGTTAAACTTTTTGCCCAGGCTTTAAATGAAGCAGATGCTCAAAGTATGGTACCTATTTTAAATAATGATGAAACAGTTATGGTTAAGGTTGGTGATAATGAAGAAGAAATTACTAAAGATCTGGTAGATATCAGAATGAGTTCTAAAGAAGGTTATAACGTTCAGGTCAATGATCAGAACTTTGTCGTTCTTGATACAAATCTAAATGATGATTTAATTTTAGAAGGACTGGCCAGAGAATTAGTAAGTAAGATCCAACAGTTAAGAAAGCAGAAAGATTTTAATGTAACAGATCATATTAATATCTCAATTTCAGCAGATGATAAAGTCAAAGAAGCCATTAAGGTTTATGAAGATTTTATCAAAGCAGAAACATTGGGAGAAGATCTTATAATAGTAGATAATCTACCGTTAGATTTTGATATTAACGGGTATAAAACAGGTTTAGATGTTGAAACCATCTAATTATTTGATCAGGGGAGCCAGTAAGCCTGGCTGAGATAAACGCAGACGTTTGACCCTTAAACCTGATCCGGATAATGCCGGCGTAGGAAGCAATTGGAATTGTCGGCACCGTAAGGTGCCTTTTTTATTAATTAATTTTGGGGGCGCTATGAGAACCAAAACACATTTAATGACTGAAGGAGCATTAATGGTAGCTTTAGCTACAATTCTTTCCTTTATTTCTCTTTATCATCTGCCACAGGGTGGAGACGTAACTGCCTTTGCCATGTTACCAATTATTTTAATGAGCTATCGTGGTGGTGTTCGAGCAGGAGTAATGACAGGACTGGTCTATTCATTGGTTCAGTTGTTACTCGGTTTACAAAATGTTATGTATTGTCCGACCTTACTTTCCCAGATAGCCTGTATTCTACTCGATTACGTTATTCCCTATTCCTGTTTAGGACTGGCTTGTCTTTTTGCAAAACCCTTTAAGAATAAAATTGTTGGAGTTACTGTTTCAATTTTAATTGTTTGTCTTATCAGATTTTGTTGTAGTTTTATTTCAGGAATTTTTCTTTGGGGAGCCTATGCCCCTCCAGGACAACCGGTATGGTTATATTCTTTAATTTATAATGGAAGTTATATGTTACCGGAAACTATTTTAACGGTAATCGGTGGTGTTTTAATCTGCCGATCTCTTAAGAAAATGTTTGTCTATCAGTGACATACTTCCGGCGCTTAACGAAAACATTCATTTGAAGCGGGGATCTTCTTTGAAGGGGAGGATAAATAATTAGCTGTTAACTTTGGTTAGCAGTTTTTTTAATTACTAAAATAAAATTAAAGTGATACACTTATAAAAAAATTACCGAGAATTTAATTGGAAAATAATTTTCTAAAAACTGAGCCTATTGGAAAACTACTATTTCGCTTAAGTTTTCCAATGGTTTTAAGTATGTTAGTTAATTCAATATATAATATTGTTGATAGTATTTATTTATCTCGAATTGGAACTGAGGCAATCACCTCTCTTTCAATTATTTTTCCTGTTCAGAATCTGACAGTAGCAGTTTCTGTTGGACTTGGAGTAGGCGTTAGTTCTTTATTGTCCCGTCTAATGGGGGCTCAAAAACTTAATGAATCGGAAGAAGCAGCTACTCAGGGAATGGTTCTTTCAGTTATCAATGGAATAATTTTTATTATTATAGGTCTCTTCCTGATTCAATTTTATATTGGATTTTATGCCAATCCTGGTTCACTTACTTATGAATATGCATTAGCTTACGGACAAATAATACTTTGTTTTTCTCTTCCATACTTACTTTATTTGGTTCTAGAGAAAGTCTTTCAGGCTTTGGGTTGGATGTGGATTACGATGATTGGAATGTTAACTGGGAGTATTTCTAATATAATTCTTGACCCAATGTTTATCTTTGGTTTTAAGGGTATCCCGGCCCTAGGGGTAAGTGGAGCAGCTATTGCAACTATACTTGGACAAATCATAGCTTTAACATTCTTTGTATTAGTTTATCTCTTTAGTGATTTTCCGGTTCGATTCCATTTAAAATATATTAAATTAAAATGGTTCTATATTAAACAAATTTATAATGTTGGAATTCCATCTGCTGTTACTCTGGTTCTTCCATCTGTTTTAGTTTCCGGACTTAACAGACTACTTATTAGTTTTTCAGAAACAGCAGTGGCAGTACTTGGAATTTACTATAAAATACAAACCTTTTTCTATTTACCATTAAGTGGACTTACGATGGGTCTAAGACCTATTGCTAGTTATAATTATGGCGCGAAAGATTATAGCCGGGTTAAAGCAGCATTTAGAACAGCTCTTTTAACCGGCCTTATTATCCTAACTATTGGATTTTTAATTTTACAAATATTTCCTGGGCCAATATTAGAATTATTCCAGCCGAGTCAGGATCTTTATAATTTGGCTCAAAAAGCTTTTAGAGTTATTTCTATCGGTTTTATCCCATCAGTTGTTACTTTAATTTTAAACGGAATGTTTGAAGCTTTAGGTTGGGGACAGGATTCACTTAAACTTTCCTTATTAAGACAAGTCATCTTAGTTTTTCCAATAGCTTTCCTGTTTAGTTTTATCTTTGGTATGGATGGAGTTTTCTGGTCGATACCTGTCTCGGAAATTTTAACGGCCCTTTATAGTTTGAATTTAATTAAATCAAAATTAATTCCAGCATTACAATAAGGATTAAAATGAATTATTTAGAATTAATGAAGGAGCGTCACTCCGTTCGTCAGTATAAAGATATATCTATTTCAAAAGAAGACGCGCAAAAACTAAAAGAAAAAATTGAAGAAGTTAATAAGAAATCTGGACTCGATTTTAAACTGGTATTAAATGATAAATTTGCTTTTGGTGGATTGTTACCAAAATATGGTAGTTTTCGTAATGCTAATAATTATATTATCTGTGCCGGAGATAAGGTTCCTGATTTTGAAGAAAAATACGGCTATTATGGGGAAGAATTGGTTATTTATGCTCAAAGCTTAGGTTTAAATACCTGCTGGGTTGGAGCAACTGTTAGTAAAAAAGTAGTTAAACTCAAAATGAAACCCTCTGAAACTTTAGGTTGTGTTATTGCTATTGGTTATGGAGAGAATTGAGGAGTTGCCCATAAGAATAAAGATGTAAGTAAAATCGTTAAAGTTTCCTCGCCCTGGCCGGAATGGTTTCACGACGGAGTTTTAGGAGCCATGCTGGCACCAACAGCGGTTAACCAGCAGAAATTTACTATTTCAATGACTCCGGAAGGAAAAGTTAAGATTACTGCTGGAAGAGGTTTCTTTAGTAGAGTAGAAAACTTTATTATAATTAAGAAGTTTAAGTTATATCCAGTTATAATAAAAGTGTGAAAAAGGAATTTTTAAGAGTCGGAGAGGCAGCCAAACTTCTTAAAGTAACATCACAAACGGTCAGGAAATACCGGGATAAGGG